>NZ_JBOGDD010001185.1:0-11507 GCF_050701675.1 Mycobacterium sp.
GGGTGATGGTGATCTCGAGATTCTTCTCGCCGAGGAGCATGTTGAGCACCCGCCGGGCTTCCGGAATCTTGTGACTGGCAACGAGATACCTTGGCGACTCCGGGATGGTGAAGGCCAGACCGCCGTAAACGACCGCGGGGATCGCCATGACGAGGAACATCCAGCGCCAGGCATCCAACCCGAGCCAGAGCACTTCGTTGGGGCCGCCCGCTGCCTTCTGCAGCAGCCAGTTGATTACGAAGGACAAGAAGATGCCGGAGACGATGGCCAGCTGCTGTAGCGAGCCCAGCCGGCCGCGAATGCGGGGCGGCGACGTCTCGGCGATGTAGGCCGGCGCAATGACCGAGGCGATGCCGACTCCGATACCGCCGACGACCCGGAAGAGGACGACGATCTCGACGTTGGGTGCCAGCGCCGTTCCGAAGGCACTCACCAGAAAGAACAGCGCAGCGATCTTCATCACCGAGATGCGGCCGATCCGGTCGGCGATCCGGCCTGCTGACATGGCGCCGGCTGCGGCGCCAAGGAGTGCCGAGGCGACGGCGAAGCCCAACTCGGCGTTGCCGATGCCGAAGTCCTCCTGGATGGAATCGACAGCGCCGTTGATCACGGCGCTGTCGTAGCCGAACAGCAGCCCGCCCAGAGCGGCTACCGAGGCGATTCGAATGGCGGTTCGGCCCGACGAGAAGTCCTCGTCACTGATCGCCGACGGGCCGTCGGATACGGGTGGTCCCTGGCCAGCCATGAGACTTCCTTTCGCAGCGCTGCGTGATGCGTGTCACATAGACGATCGCACAGTCCACGGGCTCAAAGGGTCATATCTCGACGGCGACTCAGACGACGCGGGTATCAGCGGCGCGGTTCAGCTCGTGATGGATCGCGCGCAGGGCGTCGACGTCGAGGCCGACGAGCGAACTCACGTGCCTGCGCAGCGGACTGTCCGGCACCTCGACGTCGTTGGGCACGACCACGACCGGGCAACCGGCCGCCTCGGCGGCCTCGGTTCCCGTCACCGAGTCCTCGATGGCGAGGCACTGCGCGGGTTCGAATCCGAGCAGGTGCGCGCCTCGAAGGTAGGGATCCGGCGCTGGCTTGGCGTGCTCGACTTCATCACCGCAGACCGATACTGAGAAGTAGTGCCTGCCAATGCTCTTCAGCGCGCGTTCCGTCAGCTCCCGGCGCGTGTTGGTCACCAAGGCAAGTGGGATGCCCGCCTCGGTGAGGGTGTCGAGTAGCTCACGCGCACCCGGCAGCCACGGCAGTCCGTCCTCGAACAGTTCGCCGACGTGGTCGTGCAGCCAGTCCGCCGCCCCCGCCATCGACGTCGGGTCCGGATCCAGACCCAGATCGGTGTAGACGATGCGCATGACGCTCTCGGAGGATCCGCCGATCGTCGACGTCCGCACCTCCGGCGTCAGTACACCGCCGAGGCGCGCGTAGAGCGCGTGCAGCGAGATGTCCCAAAGCTTTTCGGAGTCGACGAGGGTGCCGTCCATGTCCCACAGCACAGCCGACAGGACACCGGGCGTCGTGACGCTCGTGTCAAACTTTTCCACCAACGTAGGGCTCAGTCCTCTGGGTTGTAGCCGAGATTGGGGCCGAGCCAGCGCTCGGCTTCCTGCAGGGTCCAGCCCTTGCGCTTCGCGTAGTCGGCGACCTGGTCCTGGGCCAGCCGGCCGACCACGAAGTACTGCGACTGCGGGTGCGAGAAGTACCAGCCGCTGACGGCAGCACCGGGCCACATCGCCATCGACTCGGTCAGCTCGATACCGGTGCGCTCCTGGACGTCCATCAACTCCCAGAGCGTCGCCTTCTCGGTGTGCTCCGGGCAGGCCGGGTAGCCCGGCGCTGGGCGGATTCCCACGTACTTCTCACCGATGAGAGCCTCGTTGTCCAGCTGCTCGTCGGGCTGGAATCCCCAGAACTCCTTGCGGACCCGTTGGTGCATCCGTTCGGCGAACGCCTCCGCCAGCCGGTCGGCGAGCGACTCCAGCAGGATCGCGTTGTAGTCGTCGTTGGCCGCCTTGAACTCGACGATCTTGTCCTGGCTGCCGAGCCCCGTGGTGACGGCGAAGGCGCCGACGTAGTCCCGGAGGCCCGTTTCTTTGGGGGCGATGAAGTCGCCGAGGCTCCGGTTCGGGATGCCGTCCCGGTGCTCGCCCTGCTGGCGCAGGTTGTGCAGCTTCGTCTTCACCTCGGTCCGAGTCTCGTCGGTGTAGACCTCGATGTCGTCGCCGACCGCGTTCGCCGGGAAGAATCCGATCACCCCGTTGGCAGTCAGCCACTTCTCCTTGATCAGGGTGTCGAGCATCTCCTGGGCGTCGTCGTACAGCTTGCGGGCCGTCTCGCCCGAGACCGGGTTGTTGAGGATGTCGGGGAAGCGGCCCTTCATCTCCCAGGCGTTGAAGAACGGCTGCCAGTCGATGTACTCGCGAAGCTCGGCGACGTCGTAGTCGAGAAATTCTCGTACTCCCACACCTTGCGCAGGCACCGGCGGCGGGTAGCCGTCCCACTCGATCGGCGTGCGGTTCGCGCGGGCCTTCTCCAGCGTCAGCATCGGCCGCTCGGTCTTCTGGGCGTGCCGTTCGCGCAGGGCTGCATAGTCGGTCTCGGTGGCCTCCAGCAGGGCTGGACGCTGTTTGTCGTCGAGGAGCGCGGCAGCCACTGGCACCGAGCGGGACGCGTCCTTGACCCAGACCACCGGACCACTACGACGCGGCGACACCTTCACTGCCGTGTGGGCGCGCGAGGTGGTCGCGCCACCGATCAGCAGCGGGATCTCCAGCCCCTGGCGCTCCATCTCGACGGCGAAGTTGACCATCTCGTCAAGGGACGGCGTGATCAGGCCGGATAGCCCGATGATGTCGGCGTTGTGCTCCTTCGCGGCGTCCAGGATCTTCTGGGCAGGCACCATCACACCGAGGTCGATCACTTCATAGTTGTTGCACTGCAGGACGACCCCGACGATGTTCTTGCCGATGTCGTGGACGTCGCCCTTCACGGTCGCCATGATGATCGTGCCGTTGGTGTCCTTGCTCGCGGTGGTACCGGATTCTTCCTTCTCCGCCTCGATGAACGGCAGCAGGTAGGCAACGGCCTTCTTCATCACCCGGGCCGACTTCACGACCTGGGGCAGGAACATCTTGCCTGCGCCGAAGAGGTCACCGACGACGTTCATGCCGTCCATCAGCGGGCCCTCGATCACCTCGATCGGACGACCACCTGCGGCGGCGATCTCGGCCCGCAATTCCTCGGTGTCGGACTCGACGTCGGCGTCGATGCCCTTGACCAGGGCGTGGGTGATCCGCTCTCGGGCCGGCAGGCTGCGCCACTCGGCTGCCACCGGGTCGTCAGCCTTCTCGGAGCTGTTGAACCGTTCGGCGATCTCCAGGAGCCTTTCGGCAGCGTCCTCGCGACGGTTCAGGACGACGTCCTCGATCCGGTCCCGCAGCTCGGCATCGATCGAGTCGTAGGGCACCAGCGCACCCGCGTTGACGATGCCCATGTCCAGGCCTGCCTTGATGGCGTGGAACAGGAACACCGCGTGGATCGCCTCGCGGACGGGGTTGTTGCCCCGGAACGAGAACGACACGTTCGAGATACCGCCGGAGATGTGCACCCCTGGCAGGTTCTCCTTGATCCAGGCGCAGGCCTCGATGAAGTCGATCCCGTACGTCGCGTGCTCCTCGATACCGGTCGCCAGCGCAAAGCAGTTCGGGTCGAAGATGATGTCCTCGGCCGGGAAGCCGACCTCTTCGGTCAGGATCCGGTAGGCGCGCCCGCAGATCTCCTTGCGGCGCTCCAGGTTGTCGGCCTGCCCCTGCTCGTCGAAGGCCATCACGACGACGGCGGCGCCGTACTTGCGGCACAGCCGTGCCTCGCGGATGAACTTCTCCTCGCCCTCCTTCATGGAGATCGAGTTGACGATCGGCTTGCCCTGCACGGTCTTCAGGCCCGCCTCGATGACGTCCCACTTGGAGGAGTCGATCATCACCGGGACGCGGCTGATGTCCGGCTCGGACGCGATCAGCTTGGTGAACCGGTCCATCGCGGCGATGCCGTCGATCATGCCCTCGTCCATGTTGATGTCGATGACCTGCGCACCGACCTCGACCTGCTGCAGGGCGACCGACAGCGCGGTGTCGTAGTCCTCGGCCTTGATCAGGTTGCGGAACCGGGCGGAGCCGGTGATGTTGGTGCGCTCACCGATGTTCACGAACAGGGAGTCGTCGGTGATGTTGAGCGGCTCCAGGCCCGAGAGCCGGGTGGCCACCGGGATCTCCGGCAGCTCGCGCTGCGGCACGCCCTCGACGACCTTGGCGATCTCGGCGATGTGCGCTGGCGTCGTTCCGCAGCAACCACCGACCAGGTTGACCAGGCCGGCCTCGGCGAACTCGGCGATGTAACCGGCCTGCCCCTCCGGGGACTCGTCGTACTCGCCGAAGGCGTTGGGCAGGCCGGCGTTCGGGTAGCAGGAGACGTAGGTGTCCGCGATCCGCGCCATCTCGGCGATGTAGGGCCTCATCTCCGGCGCGCCAAGGGCGCAGTTGAGGCCCACCGCGAGCGGCTTCGCGTGCCTGATCGCGTTCCAGAATGCTTCGGTGACCTGACCGGACAACGTTCGCCCGGATGCATCGGTGATGGTGCCCGAGATGATCACCGGCCAGCGGCGTCCGCGGTTCTCGAACAGCGTCTCGACGGCGAATACCGCTGCCTTGGCGTTCAGCGAGTCGAAGATCGTCTCGATGATGAGGAGGTCGGAACCACCGTCGACCAGGCCGTTGGCAGCTTCGAGGTAGGCGGCGACCAGCTGGTCGTAGGAGACGTTGCGGGCACCGGGGTCGTTGACCTCCGGCGAGATCGACGCGGTCCGCGTCGTCGGCCCCAGCGCCCCGGCGACGTAGCGGGGCCTCTCCGGGGTGCTGAACTCGTCGCAGACCTTGCGAGCCAGGGCAGCGCCTGCGTAGTTCAGCTCGTAGCCCAGCTCCGCCATGTCGTAGTCCGACAGCGAGACCGCGTTCGCGTTGAACGTGTTGGTCTCCAGGATGTCGGCGCCCGCCTCGAGGTACTCCCGGTGGATCCCCTCGATGATCTGCGGCTGCGTCAGGTTGAGGAGGTCGTTGTTGCCCTGGAGGGCGGTCGGCCACTCCGTGAACCGCTCGCCGCGGTAACCGGCCTCGTCCGGCCGGTCCCGCTGGATCGCCGTGCCCATCGCGCCGTCGATCACCATGATCCGCTGGTCGAGAGCAGCCGTCAGTTCGTCGGTGCAGTCGGGGCGGGTGTTCGGCACAGAGATGTCCGAGTCAATGGCGTCCACGTGCACTCCTTCCGTAGCGGAAGGCGTCCTTAACTCTGCCGAGCGTGGCGGATACCGGAAGGGGACCGGCCCCCCCAATAACCGTTGCAACGCCTCTCGACCAGGAAAGTCTACGTCGTCACCCGATCGACGTCTGGACGCCAAGGTCATCGCCGCGATAGACCCCTCGCGGTTCTGGTGGGCGATGTCGTAGTCACCCAGGTTAACCAGATTGCAGCCGAACGTATTTCGCCTCGACCGCGTCGTGCCTGCCTCGAAGTGCACGTGGTGGATTTCGATGAGGCCGGGGCGAGTCTCGTCGAGGATCTCGTTGCAGCCCTCGAGGTCGTCGAAGTCGTCGAGGGTCACGTATCCCGACCCGCCAGGCGATGGCCCTCGCGGGTGCCGGACAGGGCTTACGCTGGCCTGGTGACAGACCTGCCCGACTTGCAGGACACCATCATCGTCGCCGCCTTCGAGGGATGGAACGACGCAGGTGACGCGGCGAGCGACGCGCTCGAGCATCTCGACGTCATCTGGGAGGCCGAGACGATCGTGGAGATCGACGACGAGGCGTACTACGACTACCAGGTGAACCGGCCGGTCATCCGCCAGATCGACGGCGTGACGCGCGAACTGGTGTGGCCATCGATGCGCATCTCGCACTGCCGCCCACCCGGAAGCGACAGGGACATCGTGCTGATGCACGGCGTGGAGCCCAACATGCGGTGGCGGACGTTCTGCGCGGAACTGCTGACGATCGCCGAGAAGCTGAACGTCGACACCGTGGTGATCTTGGGCGCGCTGCTCGCCGACACGCCGCATACGCGGCCCGTACCGGTTTCCGGCGCGGCCTACTCCCCCGAATCTGCCAAGCACTTCGGCCTCGAGGAGACGCGGTACGAGGGCCCGACCGGTATCGCCGGAGTCTTTCAGGATGCCTGCGTGGCCGCGGGAATCCCGGCGGTGACGTTCTGGGCCGCGGTCCCGCACTACGTGTCGCAGCCGCCGAATCCGAAGGCGACGGTGGCGTTGCTGCGCCGCGTCGAGGACGTCCTCGACATCGAGGTCCCGCTTTCGGACCTGCCCATGCAAGCCGAGGAGTGGGAGCAGGCGGTCACCGAGATGACCGCCGAGGACGACGAGATCGCCGAGTACGTGCAGACCCTCGAGGAGCGGGGGGACGCCGAGGTGGACATGACCGATGCGCTCGGCAAGATCGACGGGGATGCGCTGGCCGCTGAGTTCGAACGCTATCTGCGGCGTCGCGGTCCAGGCTTCCGCAGTTAGCAGCAGTCAGAGCACCAATGACCTGGAGGAGTCCCGTTCCGCCTTGCGTTCTTCGCGTTCGAGGTAGCGGGCCTTGGAATCCTCGAACTTGGCTGAGGCGGACTCCATGTGTGCGATGAACACCGCGAGGTCGTCGCGGAGTTGGAGGCCTTCGCCGGTGAAGTCGTTGCGCTCGAAGATCCGCCAGTACCGCAGTATCGGCAGAATCACCTCGTCGAGATGCTGCCGCAGGTCGTAGATGCCGCCGACGGCGATCTTCACGGCGTTGCGGCGGAAGTTGGGGATCGCGGAGCCGGGCATCTGGAAGGTGGCCAGGATCCGGCAGATCGCGCGGATCATCCGATCGGGTGCAAGGTCAAGGGCGGCTGAGCCAATGCCGCGGTAGAAGATCATGTGCAGGTTCTCGTCTGCGGAGACCCGCTTGAGCAACTGGTCGGCGATCGGCTCTTCGCAGGCCCTGCCGGTGTTGCGGTGTGAGACGCGGGTCGCCAATTCCTGGAGCGTCACGTAGACGAGCGTATCCAACGTCGATTCGGAGCCGACCGTCCCCTGCCCCTGCTGACCTGGGCTGAAGCCGGCGGTCACCTGGAGCATCCTGGCCCGTTCCAACTCGACCGGATCCACGGCCCTCGTCACGACCAGATAGTCGCGCAGAGCCATGCCGTGCCGGTTCTCCTCCACGGTCCAGCGGTTCACCCACGCCCCCCAGGCGTCGTCGAGGCTGAAATACTGGGCGATGGCCCGGTGATAGGACGGCAGGTTGTCCTCGGTGAGCAAATTGGTGATCATCGCCACTCTGGCCAGCTCGGAGAGCCCGGACTGCTCGACGTCCCATTCGCGTCCGCCCAGCGTGCCGTAGTCGGTGCCTGCCGACCACGGCACGTAATCGTGCGGATTCCAGTTCTTCGTGGTGGCGAGATGCTGGTTGAGCCCGGCCTCCGCAACTGGTTGCAGTTCGTGGAGGAGCTCGAGGTCAGTGAGTGGTCGTGCCATGTTCCGCCGTCCGCATCTCGTGGTGGTGATCGCCACGCGACCGCTGGAGTTCGCGCTGAACTGAAGACCCACGCTACAGCAGCGAACCGCCGAAGCCCGGCAGGCGAAAGCCGCGATACTGGGGGCGCCGCGCCTGGTACCGAGGAGACGAAGATGCCGATGACCGACCCTTCGACGGGTGGACGGGCCTGGCAGAGGTCGGGACGGACCGAACGGCGTCGCGTTCCTCTGCTCGACGGCAAGGTCGTCGACCTCACGGGCCCTGGCCTCACCGAACGCTGGGGAGTCACGTCCACCGATCTCGGGGCATCCGTGGTGGCGCCGAACGGAAAGCTGGTGTCGGTCTTCGGCGACACGTTCTCGGGGCGCAGGGTCGGTGACGGCGAGTGGCGTTCGCCCGTCGTGCTGATCGGCACCGGCGACGCCGACCACGAAATCGTCTACGAACGCGCCGGTGGTCCCGATCCCGACTACGCACGCCAACTCTGGCACTACGTTCACGACGACCCCGCATCCGGCTGGAGCCGCAGCGGCATCAGCACGGTGATCCCGTCCGACCTGCTGCGCGTTGACGATTCGCTGTACCTGCACGCCATCGTCAACCGCGAGTTCGGCAACGTGGCCTGGACCGAGATCTGGCGCTCCGACGACAGCGGTGGGTCCTGGACACACCTGGGCGACGACGCCAAGTTCCCCGCCGGTCTGCACGGCGGATTCGCCCAGTGCTGGTCCTGGGACCACGATCCCGACGACGGCTGGGTGTACGTGGTGGCGACGGGATTTCAACGCGACAAGGGAATCATCCTGATGCGCGTGCGTCCGGAGCACATCGGCAATCGGTCGCGCTATTCGAGTTGGGGCTGGGACGGCCACCGCTGGGGTTGGGGGCGGCGGGCCACGCCGATAACTCCCCGTGGCGAGAGGTGGGGCGAGTTGACGTTTCGCCGGATGGCGAGGGGCACGTGGATTCTTGGCGGCTTCCTCGCGTCGAAGTACGCGCTCGGCTACCGCGTGGTCGACTCACCGGTGGCCAACCTGCACGCCACGCCGATCCAGACGCCCGTCGTCGGCTCGGCCTGGCATGGCGAGAACCACGACCAGAACCGGGTTGCGCAGCTCTACGGCGGCTACGTGCTGCCCGGCTCACGCTTCGACGTCGAGGGCGGTATCGGTTTGGTCGTGTCCCAGTGGAACACCGAAGCCGGATGGCCTTATCGGGCAATGCAATTCAAGGCCGCCCTGAAGGACACCTCGAAGACGGTGCACCCATCGGACCCCGTCAACCTGTGATCGCCGGCCGGTGTACCCGCGTCACTTCTCCAACTCTTCGTTGTGAGCGCTGGTGGAGCGGCCCAGCGCCGCTACCTCGGCGTCCATCCGCGGTAGGAGATCGGGCACGATCTTCAGCACCGGCGCCTCGCCGAGCGGGGTCGACAACAGCGGCTTGAGCCAACGCACCGCGCCCACCCAGCTCGGGCAGTAGACGCGGGACTTGCGGCCTTCGATGCCCGCGACGAACGCCTTGCCGCACTCAGCCACCGACGTGGTCTTCTTCAGTGGCCCCGGCAGCTTCGACAGCATCTCGCCGAACGTGGACAGATCCGCCTTGGAGTCACGCACCATCGCGGTGTCGATCCAGGACATGTGGGCCGAGCCCACGTCGACACCGCGATGAGCCACTTCCAGTCGCAGGGCGTTGGCGAACTGTTCGACCGCCGCCTTCGAGGCGTTGTAGGCCGCCAGTCCTGGGGCGGCCGCGTACGCGGCCAGCGATGAGACCACCAACACGTATCCCCGCCGCTCGATGATCGACGGCAGCGTGGCGCGCACCGTGTGAAAGACCCCGAGCACGTTGATGTCGAGGACACGCTTGAACGCCTCGGGGTCGACCTGCAGCACCGACCCGTACGACGCGATCCCGGCGTTGGCCACGACGACGTCGATGCCGCCGAACCGCTGCACCGCCGCACCGGCAGCCGCGTGCATGGCGCCGAGGTCGCGGACGTCGGCGCCGACGGTCAGCACGCGGTCCGAGCCCAGCTCGGTGGCCTGCCTCGCGAGCGCGTCCTCGTCGACGTCGGTGAGCACCAGCTTCGCGCCCCTGTCGTGTAGCCGGCGCGCCACCTCGGCACCGACGCCAGCCGCGCCGCCCGTGATGAAGACGACCTTCCCGCTCACAGAACTCATGCGCGAAACGTACCGCAGCGCGCTGCGCCGGGGACAGGCCTGGCAGGCCTACAGGTCCACGCCCAACAGCGCATCGATGGCGGCCGCAACGCGGCGGGGCGACTCGGCGTCCCCACCGCCGTACTCCAGCGCATCGGTACACCAACCATCAAGCGCAGCAAGGGCTTTGGGGGTGTCAAGATCGTCGGCCAGATACCCGCGGACGCGGGTGATCACATCCGTGGCATCGGGTCCCGTCGCCAACTCGGTGGCCGCGCGCCACCGGGCCAGCCGAGTCTGCGCCTCGGACAGCACGTCGTCGGTCCAGGATCGGTCCGTTCGGTAGTGTCCGGCCAGCAGTCCGAGCCGGATGGCCGATGGCTCGACACCTTCGGCACGCAGTCGCGACACCAACACCAGGTTGCCGCGGCTCTTGCTCATCTTGTGGCCGTCCCAGCCGATCATCCCGGAGTGCACGTAGTGCCGTGCGAATCTCCGCTCCCCCGTGGCTGATTCGGCGTGTGCGGCGGAGAACTCGTGGTGCGGGAAGATCAGGTCACTGCCGCCGCCCTGAACGTCGAGGCCGGTACCGATGCGGTCGAGCGCGATCGCCGCGCATTCGACGTGCCAACCGGGTCGGCCCGGTCCGAACGGTGAGGGCCAGCTGGGTTCCCCTGGCCGCTCGGCACGCCAGAGCAGCGCGTCCAACTCGTCGCCCTTGCCAGGCCGGTCGGGGTCACCGCCGCGCTCGCCGAACAGTCGCAACATGGTGTCGCGGTCGTAGCCCGATTCGTAGCCGAATTGCACGGTGGCGTCGGCGCGGAAGTACACGTCGGGATACTGCGGGTCCTCCACCACGTAGGCAGCCCCCGAAGCCAACAGCTTCTCGACGAGTACGACCACCTCGGCGATGGCGTCGGTGGCCGCCACGTAATCGTGCGGTGGGAGAACCCGGAGCGCAGCCATGTCCTCGCGGAACAGCTGGATCTGCGTGGCACCGAGGTCGCGCCAGTCGATGCCGTCGCGCGCGGCCCGTTCGAACAGCGGGTCGTCGACGTCGGTGATGTTCTGCACGTAGTGCACGTGATGACCCGAGTCCAGCCACGACCGGTAGACCAGATCGAACGTCACGTAGGTCGCCGCATGGCCGAGGTGGGTGGCGTCATACGGCGTGATGCCGCAGACGTACATGGTGGCCGTGTCACCGGCCGCCACCGGACGGACCTGCCGGTCGGCGCTGTCGTACAGACGTAGCTGCGCCCCTCGTCCCGCTAGCTCCGGAACGTTCGGCGCCTGCCACGATTGCATGGCTCCGACTCTAGGGTGTGCGCTCAGTTCGGCCTCCCAGCTCAATTCAGCCCCTTGCGGTGCGTCACTCGAAGTGATGCGACAACGGGAGCGGCCATTCCATTCCCCGATCGATCCGGAAATTCCCCCCGCCGCTTCGCTCGCCCCCGGATCCGCACGTCAGAACACCGAACGGATCGCGGTGAGCAGGGTGTCGGCGAGCTCTGACCTGCACATCACGAAGTCGGGCAGGTAGGGATCACTCCGGTTGTAAATCAGCGGTGAGCCGTCCAGTCGCGACGCATGCAGTCCGGCCGCGACGACGACGCCAGCCGGGGCGGCCGAGTCCCATTCGTACTGCCCGCCCGCGTGGACGTAGGCGTCGACGTCCCCACGGACGACGGCCATCGCCTTGGCGCCCGCCGACCCGATTCCGATCAGCTCGACGTCGAGGATGTCGCGCAGCCACCACAGC
>NZ_JBOGDD010001186.1:0-5849 GCF_050701675.1 Mycobacterium sp.
CTCAGCAGGTGTCGAGGTGTCGAGGGCCGCGGTCTTCGACCACGGCACGGTGCCGGTGATCGCCCGCTTCTCGATGTCCGGCGGCGTGCCCGACGCGGCCGACAAGCCCGCTACCGTGCGCGGACTCGCGATTCTGTTCCGACTGCCGAACGGTCAACAGTGGCGGACCGCCATGGTCAACCTGCCGGTGTTTCCCGACAGCACACCGGAGGGCTTCTACGAGCGCATTCTCGCATCGAAACCCGACCCGGCGACCGGCCAGCCCAATCCACGGGCGATGACCGCATTCCTGGCGCGACATCCCGAGACCGCAGCGGCGATGAAGGTCATCAAGAACTCGCCGCCGAGTCCCCGTTTCGCCGACAGCACCTTCCGCGGTCTCAACGCCTTCATCGCGACCAATCACGGTGGAGCATCCGTACCCATCCGATGGACTGCCGTGCCGGTCGATCCGGCTACCGAGCCCGGCATGGGTTCTGGCGGAGACGACGACTTGTTCGACACCCTCATCGATCGGGTACGTCGCGGCCCGGTGAGTTGGCGCTTGATGCTGATACTGGCCGAACCGGGTGACCCCACCCACGACGCCACGCTCGCGTGGCCTGCGCAGCGGCGCACCATCGAGGCCGGCGTCATCACCATCGACCGAGTGCACACCGAGTCCGCGGACAACGCCCGCGACGTCAACTTCGATCCGCTGGTCCTGCCGGACGGTCTCGGCCCTTCGGACGACCCGCTGCCACGTGCCCGATCGGCGGTCTACGCCAGATCGTTCGATCGCCGTTCCCGAGAACCCAAGTCGCCCAGCGAAGTCGACGTCGAGGAGGTGGACCGTGGCCTCTGAGGCTCCTGCGGCCGCACCGCCCAAGTTCACCCTGGTTTCGCGGCTGCTGCACTGGTCGATGGCGGTGATGGTGATCGGGCAGTTCTTCCTCGGCATCGCGATGATCGCCGCGCTCGTCTACTACCCGCTGCTGCTGGCAGTCCACCGGGTGCTTGGCATTGCGATCCTGGTCTTCGCTGTCGTCCGACTGGTGAACCGGCTGACCCACCACCCACCGGCGTTCCTGAAGACCATGGGCCCGCTGGAGCGCAAGGTGGCGACGTGGTCCGAACGCCTGATGTACGCGCTTCTCGTAGCCCAACCGCTGGTCGGCTGGGCCATGCTGTCGGCGGCCGATTCGCCAGTCACGTTGGTCGGCCCGCTGCACCTGCCCGGCATCGCGCCGCACGGAATCGCGCTCTATGCCGTGCTGCGAACGGCGCATACCGTGTTGGCGTATCTCCTGTTCGCGACGTTCACGGCACACATCTGCGCCGTGGCGTTCCACACCGTCGGTTTGCGTGACGGCTTGCTGAACCGCATGACCATCTGGCCAAGCCGAGCCGCGCAGCGCTGGCTAAAGCCCTAGGAACCGCGCGATCCGCGGCGCCTCCCGTCGGCCCTGTTCCCGGCCGGCGTTCGCCGCGGGGATTCGGCACGCCGGATCGAGTGGGTTGGGACCGAATGCGGCGATCGACGCGTCGTCGGCGAACACCGACAGCACGTCACCGTCGAATGCAGCGACCTCGGCCGTCGCTCCGTCGCCGAACGGCGATGGTGACGTCTCACTCGACGGCACCAGAACCACCACCGCATCGCAGTCCGATGCGACCGTCATGTTGACGATGCTGCCGACGCCGCCGTCCATGAAGCGGCGATCGCCGACGGTCACGGGCGGCCACGCGCCAGGGACCGCACAGCTCGCCGCCACCGCGTCGACGAGCGGGATGCCCGAGCCGCGGTCGATGACCACCAGTTCGCCGGTGGCGACGTCGATGGCCGTCACCCGCAGTACGCGTTCGGGCCACTCGCGAGAGGGCAACCGGCGTGCGATCACGTCCCGTCGCACCGACTCGGGCACCGTGTCGGTGGCCAGCGCGATCGCGCCGATCCGCTGGAGTTGCTGCTCCCTGGTGGCGTTCGGCGTCGTCAACGCACTCGTGAACAGGGCGGTGATCTCCTCGACCCCGACCCCCGGGTCGATCTCCGGCGAGCTCTCGGCGATCTGCCTGGCGAAGAGCTCGCCGAGGTCAGTCCCGCTGCCGAGTTGAGCCGCGACCGTCGAGCCCGCCGACGTGCCGAGCAGCACGTCGGTGGCCAGCAGTGCGCGGGCGGCGTCGGGCACCTCGTCGGCGATCCCGCACAGGATGCCCGTCTCCCAGGCGATGCCTGCCAGTCCTCCGCCTGCAAGCACTAGCCCACGTTTCGTCATGGAAGCCGAGTGTGCCAGGTGGCCAAAACGTAGGGTTCAGTACCACCACGCGACGAAGGAGCGACATGGTTGACACGATGAGGGCGCAGCGCTTTTACGCTGATTCCAAAGAGATTGCCGTAGAAGATGTTCCGATCCCCGAGCTGGGCCAGGGAGAGGTCCTCGTCAAAGTGGCGTTCTGCGGCATCTGTCATTCGGATCTGAGTCTGATCAACGGCACCTTTCCGTCTCAGCAGGCAGTGGTGACGCAGGGCCACGAGGCGTCGGGGACCATCGCCAAGCTGGGTCCCGGGGTCACCGGGTGGGCCGTGGGCGACCGGGTGGTGGTAGCCGCGGGCCGTCCGTGCCTGGAGTGCGTGAACTGCAGACGCGGCGACGTGTCGAACTGTCTGCGCATCCGCCTGATGGCGTTCGCCTACGACGGCGCATGGGCGGAATACACGGTGGCGCAAGCGTTCGGGCTGACCAGGGTTCCCGACAACGTCACGTTGGAACACGCCGCGATCCTGGCCGACGCGGTCTCCACGCCGTACGGCGCCGTCGTCCGCACCGGCAAGGTCGGCATCGGCGAGTCGGTGGGCGTGTGGGGTGTCGGCGGAGTCGGCACGCACGTCGTACAGCTGGCCCGCCTCGTCGGCGCGGCCCCGATCATCGCCGTCGACATCAAGCCCGCCGTTCTGGACCGCTCACTGGCCCTCGGGGCCGACTACGCGTTCGACGCGCGCGACGACGCCCTTCACGACAAGATCTCCGAAGCCACCGGGGGTCGCCAGCTCGACGTGGCGTTCGACGCCGTCGGGCTGAAGTCCACGTTCGAACAGGCCCTGGGCAGCCTGACCGTCGGCGGGCGCCTCGTCGGCATCGGCATGAGCGCCGATGCGCCCACGATCGGTCCGACGGCGATGTTCAACCTGTTCAAACGGCAGGTCCTTGGACACCTTGGCTATCAGAACGCCGACATCGGGACCTTGGCCAGTCTGGTGTCCCTGGGACGGCTGGATCTGTCGCGCTCGATCAGCGAGATCGTGTCACTGGAGGACGTCGCCAAGGGCATCGAGAAACTCGAGAAGGCCGACGGCGACCCGATCAGGATCCTGGTCCAGCCGTGACGGAGCTGACGACGAGCGGCCCGACCGGCTTCAGCGGAGGCGGGGCGCCGCCTTGCCGCTGATCAGCGGCAGGTCGAGGTACGTGGCGATACCCGGCTCGGCGGCACACACCGCAGGGACCGAGTTCACGCAGTGCGCGGCGGTCGCTACGATCCCGTTGTTGCTCTCCAGCCCCTCTTCGACGGTCTCGGGCTGAAAGCCCTTGATGGTGACGGTGAAGTCTGGGTTGCCCTTCACCTCCATCTCGTACCGCTCGCCCGCAGGCCCGAACGTCCACGCGGGATCGAGGTTCTCCTGCCCCATGAACCAGTTGACGGTGACGCGGACGACGACCTCGTCGCCGACGAGTGCCTCCCAGTGGAACTTGCGCCCGGCCACCTGTCCGGGCTGGATGGCGCCCATCGGAGTGTCGATGGGCGCCGTGGCGACCGAGATCTCCTGGGTAGCTCGGATCTTCGGGTCGGCGTTGAAGCCCATCTCGTCCACGCACATCCGCACCGACTGGATGAAACCGCCGTCGAGCAGCTTCTGCATCGGACCGGTCAGCGCCTTCTCGGGGGTGTCGCCGAAGCCCATCACGTAGCGCAGGACGTCGGGTGCGTCGTAGGTCCGCAGATCCGAGAACTCCTCGGCCCGAACGAATGTCACGCCGGTCGACATGATCGAGAACAGCAGCGGAAACTTCTCGCTGATGCCGCCGGGCGCGATGCCGGTTCCGTGCAGGGTGACACCACCGTCGAGTGCGGCGGCGCGCATCGGCCCCGCCTCCTTCTCCCCTGGGTAGAACCAGCCAACGGGCGTGACGACGTTCTTGCCGGATCGCAGCAGCGCGATGACCTCGTCTGGGTTGGGCATCAACGGCGAGTAGATGACGGCGTCGGCGTCCAGAGCGAGGATCGCGTCGACGTCGTTGGTGGCGGTGACCCCCAACGGCCCGACACCCACGATCTCCCCGACGTCCTTGCCGCTCTTGGCTTCCGAATGCACCCAACATCCGGCCAACTCGAGGTCGGGGTGTTCGAGCACACCCTTGATGGCGGCGATACCGACTCCGCCCGTCGCCCACTGCACCACTCGCAACGTCACCCGGCACTCCTCTCGGCACGAAAACTAGAACACGTTCTACTTAGGTGTACACCAGTCGGCATCGCTGGACTGCGCAATCAGCGGGATCGTTCTCCGACTTCGGCATCCCGGCCGGCGCGAGGGCACGATGTTTGGCCACTACCGCTGAACTCGACTCAATCTATTCGGCTGGCCCACCCGCTGTTATGTTGCAACCAAGCGCAACGCAGCGAAGGGTATGAGCCATGGCCACCAACAAGACCAGAGTCTTCGTCGTCGGCGTCGGAATGACGAAGTTCGAGAAGCCGGGCCGTCGTGAAGGCTGGGATTACCCGCAGATGGCCAAGGAGTCGGGCACCAAGGCGCTCGAGGACGCGGGCATCACCTACTCCGAGATCGAGCAGGGCTACGTCGGGTACTGCTCCGGGGACTCGACGTCGGGCCAGCGCGCGCTCTACGAGTTGGGCATGACGGGCATCCCGATCGTCAACGTCAACAACAACTGCTCGACCGGGTCGACGGCCCTCTACCTCGCCGCGCAGTCCATCCGCGGCGGCCTGGCCGACTGCGTCATCGCCCTCGGTTTCGAGAAGATGCAACCGGGTTCACTCGGCGGTGGCGCCCAGGACCGCGAGTCGCCGCTTGGCCGCCACGTCAAGGCGCTCGCCGAGATCGACGAGTTCGCGTTTCCCGTGGCGCCGTGGATGTTCGGGGCCGCCGGGCGCGAGCACATGAAGAAGTACGGGACGACGGCCGAGCACTTCGCAAAAATCGGCTACAAGAACCACAAGCACTCGGTGAACAACCCGTACGCGCAGTTCCAGGAGGCGTACTCGCTCGACGACATCCTTGCCGCCAAGATGATCTCCGACCCACTGACCAAGCTGCAGTGCTCCCCCACCTCCGACGGGTCCGGCGCGGCAATCGTGGTCAGCGAGGACTACGTCGCCAAGCACGGGTTGGCCGGCCAGGCGGTCGAGATCGTCGGCCAGGCCATGACCACCGACTTCGCCAGCACCTTCGACGGCAGCGCGGCCAACATCATCGGCCACGACATGAACGTCAAAGCCTCACAACAGGTTTACGACCAGTCCGGGCTAGGACCCGAAGACTTTCAGGTCATCGAGTTGCACGACTGCTTCTCGGCCAACGAACTGCTGCTCTACGAGGCGCTTGGACTGTGCAGTGAGGGCGAGGCGCCCAAGCTGATCGACGACGGCGACACCACCTACGGCGGACGGTGGGTGGTCAACCCGTCGGGCGGGCTGATCTCCAAGGGTCACCCGCTTGGGGCCACCGGGCTGGCTCAGTGCGCCGAGCTGACCTGGCAGCTGCGCGGCACCGCCGACAAGCGTCAGGTCGACGGCGTCACCGCCGCGCTGCAGCACAACATCGGCCTCGGCGGCGCCGCCGTCGTGAC
>NZ_JBOGDD010001187.1:0-7001 GCF_050701675.1 Mycobacterium sp.
CCCACCACCTAGATCACGTCCGAATCCATTGGTAGCCAACGAAGGAACACAACGATGAGTGATTCACTACAGCCGTCTGCGATGGTCGTCGGCGCCAGCAGGGGCCTGGGCCGCGGCATCGCCCGCGCGTTCGCCGAGGCCGGTGCTCCGGTGGTTGCGGTCGCCCGCACGGCCTCGGCACTGGCCGAGCTCGCAGCCACCAGCTCGAACATTCACCCCGAAGTCGCCGACGCCGCCGATCCGACGGCGGCGTGGAGCCTGCTGGATCAGTATGAACCGCAGTATCTCATCCTGGTCGCGGGTGCCAACCCGGTGATGCGTCCGCTGCAGCACCAGACGTGGGAAACGTTCTCGGCCAACTGGAATGCCGACGTGAAGATCGCCTTCACCTGGCTGCGTGAGGCGCTGCTCAAACCGCTGCCGCCGGGCAGCCGAGTCGTGGTGGTGAGCAGCGGGGCGGCGATCAACGGGTCACCGGCCAGCGGCGGGTACGCCGGGGCGAAGGCCACTCAACGATTCATCGCAGGCTATGCCAATGACGAGTCGGGTCGCGCCGGTCTCGGCATCAACGTCACGGCGGTCATGCCGAGGATGACTCCGTTCGGTGACGTCGGGCGCCGTGGAGTCCGGGCGTACGCGGCCCGCACCGGTCAGACCGAGGAGGCCTACCTGCAGCAACTGGGGGAGCTGTTGACCCCCGAGATCGCGGGCAGCGCCGTGCTGGACCTGGTTCGCAAGGATCCGGCGGCCCTGGCCTCGGGCTACCTGCTTACCGGAGCCGGCCTGCAGGCACTGCCGTGAACGTCACGGCCGTTCCGCGGGGGTGGGGGCGGTCAGATCGACATGGGCGCCGAGCGCGACGTCCAGCACGGCCATGCACAGATCTATCACTTCACTCCGCGAGATGCGTTGATTCACAAGCCATTCAACGGTGACCTCCCGGATGAAGGCGATCCATCCGGCGAGCGCCGCCGATGCCATGTCGCGGGCGTGGCCGGTCGCCCCGCTGGCGTCGAGGACGCTGTCACACAGTGAGCGCATCCCGGCTGCTATCGGAATGCGAAGGACCGGGTCGGCCGCGATCGAACTCCGATTCGCGATGACCACCAGCGGGGCGTGTGCCTGATAGAAGCTCAGGTGCGCTTCCAGCGCGGCAGCCACCCCGTCGCGCACCGAGGGCGCATCGTCGATGGACACCTCGGCCAGCAGCCGATCGTGCGCCCGTTTCCAGATCGCAGCGAAGAACTCGGGCTTGGTGGGGAAGTAGTGATACACGAGTGCCCGGGAGGCATTCGCCCGGCGGGCGACGTCCTCCATGGCGACGTCCTCGAACGAGCACTCGCCGAACATCGTTGCGCCCACGTCCATCAGCTCGTCGCGGCGCTGCTCGGGGGTGAGACGCCTGCGGCTGGACACGGTCCCATCGTAGATGCGCATGGTTGACGCCCCTCTCACATTCGGCGTACCGTCAACTCTATTGGAGTAGATCTAATAGGGGTTGAGGATGAAGCGAGCTACGGAAACATGGTTCATCGCCTTCGGGCTCATCTGCGCGGGTATTGGGTTGGCGCATCTACTGTTTGGCACCGCGACCATCATCGGGGGCGGGTCGGTCAACGCGACCATCGATTCCGACATGCGGTTCTATGCGCTCCTGTTCGCCGCTTATGGCCTGACGTTCGTGTGGTGCGCAGCGGACATCACGAGGCGCGGGCGCGTGGCAAACGTCCTTGGCGTGGTGTTCTTCGCGGGCGGCCTTGCCCGGCTACTCGCCTGGGCCGCCACCGGCCAGTCGAACTGGTTCTACGTATTGATGATCCCCGTCGAGCTGGTCATCCCGCTCGTCAACTATCTCCTCATCCGCAGGCTGTCCCACCCCCGCCGAGAGGTCAGAGCGCAGGCAGCCGCAGCTGTTCCCGACCCGTAGGAACGCCTCGAGCGGAACCTCCGTCGTCACCGGAGTGGCGAGCAGCTGGTTGAGCGCCTCACGGGTGATCGCGTCGACGGGTTGTAGGACGGCGGTGAGGCGGAACTGCCCGTAATCGTTGTTGGTGCCATCGAAGCCGACAACGCGGATGTCGTTGGGGATGTCCATGCCTGCGTCGACGATGGCCCGGATCGTGGCTGAGGTTTGCCCGTACGTCCCGGCCACCACGGCTTCCGGGGCCCGGTCGGAGGTGCGAAGAAAGGCGGTCACGGCGGCGTACGCGCCGGCCGGGGTCAGGTCGGTGCGGATCTGCGCGACGTCGCCGACCACGGATCGGACACCGGCGAAGCGTTGTTCGACGGTTTCGCGGTCGCCGTGGGAGACGTCGGCCTCGGTGAAGCCCCCGACGAAGGCGATGTCGTGGCAATCGTGGGCCTCGACGAGGTGGCGGGTGACGAGTTCGCCCGCACGGGCGTGGTCGACGCCGACGATCGTGGTGGCGACGCCCCCGCGGATGTTGTGCATCCAGACCACGGGGATCCGCTCCTGTGCGCACAGCCGCGCCGTTTCCGACGCGTTCGCCGCTCCGATCACGACGAGACCGTCGATTCCGACTTCGGCGAAGGCGGTCGCGAACTCGAGTTCGCGTTCCGGGTCGTACCCGGTGTTGCCGATCATGGTGAGGTGATCGCGCGCCCTGGCTTGGACCTCGACCCGCCCCACGAAGTCGCCGAAGAGGGGCATCGTCAGGTCCGGGACGAGGAGTCCGATCTGTCGCCAGCGCCGCGGTCGACGGAGGGCCCTGGCGCGGTGATCGAGCCGGTAGTCCAATTCATCGATCGCGATGAGCACCTTGGTGCGCAACGACTCTGACACCGGACGGGGCCCGTTGTTCAGCACGTAGCTGACCACCGCCGTCGAGGTGCCTGCGCGGCTGGCCACATCGGCCAGCGTCGGACGCTTCCCATCCACTCCGGTCTCCTCGCCGTCGGCGATCGCGGTGTCGCCAGCCTTTGGATCACGTCGATTGTGACAGTTCCATCTGCTCCACTCCTCGCTACGCTAATCGATTAGAACGGTTACCAGGAGGACATGTGGTCGCAACAAGGCATTGGTGGAGTAGCTGACATGGCATACGTACGACTCGCCGGAGTCACCTACCTCGACCCTGACGTCGTCCACGACAGCTACGTCCTGTTCACCGGCGCCGATGGCAGCACCCGTCTCATCGACCTCAACGGCGCCGTCGTGCACACGTGGCCGTTCGCCGGGGTGCCGCCCAGGATCCTCGATCCGGCACTCAACGGGGGACGCGTCGGCGACGTCGGGGTGCAGTTGTCCGACAGCGGCGATGCCCGCGGCGGAATCTATGCCAACGGCACCATCGGTCAGCTCGACTGGGCCGGGGAGCGGGTCTGGCAGTGGGGCGGGCAGGCACCGGGCGGTGCCGCGCGGCAGAACCACGACTGGGAGCTCTTGCCCAACGGCAACCGGCTGATCCTGGTGACGGCTCCGCGCGTCGTGCCAGGACTTGGCGATGACGTCGTCGGCGATCAGGGGTTGTACGAGGTCGCGCCGGACGGCGAGATCGTGTGGTCGTGGCTCGCCGGTGACCATCTCGAGGAGTTCGGCTTCTCCCAAGCGGGTTGGGCTGCGCTGCGTGAGACCGCCGCTCGCGACCCGGAAGATCCGTGGGGCTACCTGGAGATGAACAGCGCCAAATCCCTCGGCCGAAATCGCTGGTACGAAACACGTCTCGACACCGCGTTTCATCCGGACAACGTCCTGGTCAGCTTTCGCAAGGCGAACGTCATCGCCTGCATCGACAGGTCGTCCGGAAAGATCGCGTGGAAGTTCGGGCCGTACTACGACGCTCAAGCCGGGTCGCAGCATCAGCGGATCAACGTGCACGAGGTGCCACGTCCGCTCGACCAGACGTCCGGTCAGCACAATCCGCACATGATCGCGGCCGACCTTCCCGGCGCGGGCAATATCCTGGTCTTCGACAACCAGGGCGGCGCAGGATATCCGCCCGCGGCGATCGGGATCTACGCCGGTTCCCGCGTACTCGAGATCGACCCCGTCACCGAGGAAATCGTGTGGCAGTACACGGCCGAAGACTCCGGGCTTCCGCCGTGGACGTTCTTCAGCTCGTTCGTCAGCAACGCGCAGCGGCTGCCCAACGGCAATACCCTCATCACCGAGGGCATGCAGGGGCGACTGTTCCAGGTGACGCCGGGCGGCGAGGTCGTCTGGGAGTACCACAGCCCCTATCTGGGCTACGGCGTGGCAGGCGAACCGGAGGTCAAGCAGCCCAGGGTTCCTGGAGTCGACCGGCTCACCCTGACGTCGTTGGTGTACCGATCGCAGGCGGTCCCCTTCGACTGGACGCCCGTCGACACCCCGCGACCGCCGCTGCGGAACGTCGACCTGCGCCCCGAGGCAGAAGGCCTTCCGTGACGACACGCCTGGAAACCACGGTCACCGGTACCCGATCACCGACGGTGGCAACCGAATCCGGCTGGCGGCCCCCGTTGCGGTCGGCGATCGGGCACCTCGGCACCCTTGGCGGGACGATCGCCGGGCTGGTTCTGGCGTCGGCGGTGTGGTCGCTGGTGGTGGCCACCGGGCGGTTCCCCAGACAACTGTTCCCCAGCGTGCCGGAGATCCTCGCGGCCGGCCACAGGCTGTGGTCCGACGGGCTGTTGGTCGACGACATCGGCGCCAGTTTGCACAGGGCTGCAGTGGGTTTCGCCATCGGTGCCCTCACCGGAATCGTGGTGGCGGTGCTCACCGCAACCACCGCGGCAGGTCGCAACGTGCTTCAGCCGGTCTTGCGGGTCTTCTCACCGATCCCGACGATCGGCCTTGTCCCGCTGGCCATCCTCTGGTTCGGGCTGGGGGAGAACAGCAAGACACTCGTCATCGCGCTCGGCGTATTCGTCCCGGTGTGGATCAGCAGTCACGCGGGCCTGGCGAGCACGCCGAGCGACTACCTGATGGCCGCGCGCTGCCTGGGCGCTCGACGGTGGCAAACGCTGCGCAAGGTCGTGTTGCCGGAGGCAGCCCCCGACATCGCCTCGGGCCTGCGGGTGGGGGCCGCGATGTCCTTCGTCCTGATCGTGGTCGCCGAAATGACCGGCACCACATCGGGTATCGGGTATCGGATCTCGCAGGCCCAACTGTTCTCGCAGGCCGACCGGCTGATCTTCTGCCTGATCGTCCTTGGCCTCGTCGGCGCGCTCTGCGACCTGCTCATCAACGCGATCACCGTCCCATTCACGCGCTGGGCGCAACGGGAACGCTGACATGGCCATCGAAACCCGCGACCTCGTCGTGCAGTTCCCTGGCAAGCGACAGCCCGCCCTGCACGACATCTCCATCACCGTTCCCGACGGGTCGTTCGCCGTGCTCGTCGGTGCCTCCGGGAGCGGCAAGTCGACGCTGCTGCACTGCCTGGCGGGTCTCATCACCCCGACGTCCGGCGTGGTCACCGACAACGGTGAAACCGTCACCGGCCCTGACCCCCGACGCGGGGTCGCCTTCCAGCGCGACGTGCTCTTCCCGTGGATGACGGCGGCCGATAACATCGAATTCGCGCTCGCCGCAAGACGATTGGCCAAGCGCGAGCGTCCCGCGCGGATTCGTGAACTGCTCGGTCTCGTCGGGCTGCCCGAGGACGTGGGTCGGCAACGCCCCGACCAACTGTCCGGCGGCATGCGGCAACGGGTCAGCATGGCCCGGGTGCTGGCGGGCGAGCCGGCCGTGATGCTCATGGATGAACCGTTCGCGGCCCTCGACGCACTCACCCGGCTGCGAATGCAGGACCTGCTTATCGACCTCTGGACGCGACTGAGTCGAACCATCGTCTTCGTCACGCACGACATCGACGAAGCGATTCGACTCGGCGACACCATCAGCGTGCTCCGCGACGGCCGGATCGTCGATCGCATCACCAACCCCCTGAGCCGCCCCCGACCCGCAGATGCGCTGGCGGATCAGCCCGGCTACAGCGAAATTCGCAAGACCCTGCATCACCAGCTCGGCATCGACCACGCAGTGCACTGAACGACACCCCGCTCACAAAGGACCGACACAACGTGAACACATCGCCTCGACGGCTTCTCGCCGCGGCACTGACCGCCGTCACGCTCGCGGCATCGATCACCGCCTGCGCTGGCTCGCAGACCACGGCCGCCGATGCGCTGACCGTCGGATTCGTCGTCGATCCCTCGTGGGCGCAGATTCCCGTTGCCGTCGACACGGGCCTGTTCACCAAGCATGGCGTGAACGTGAAGGTGGTGAACTTCCAATCGGGAGTGGAGGCGCTGCAAGCCGCCTCAGCCGGCCAGGTCGACATCACCACCGCCGCAGACGTACCGACCTCCGCCGTGCTCACCAGGACGCCGACGCTGCGAGTCGTTGCCGACGGCTCGCGCTGGCAAGGCTCCCGCATCGTCGCGCGCCGCAGCGCGGGAATCGCCACCATCGCGGACCTCGCGGGCAAGTCCATCGGCACCCCGCTCGGCACGAGTGCCGCCTACTTCATCTCGAACGCATTGGCGCAGAACAAGATCGACGCCAAACTCGTCCAGGTATCGCCGTCGGCGATGGTCACGGCGGCCACCCAGCACAACGTCGACGCAGTCTCGATCTTCCAGCCGTACCAGGCGCAGGTGATCCAATCGCTCAACGCCGACGCCGTCGAGCTGACGGGCGGCACCTACAGCCAGCACAGCCTCTACCTCGCCACGCAGCAGGCGATCTCTACCAAGGGCAAGGCGATCACGGCATTCTTCGGCGCCGTCGACGAAGCCGGAACCGCGCTGTCCCAGAAGAACGGCGCCGCGACGGACGCCGTCGCCAAGGCCACCCAACTCGATCCGGACCTGCTGCGCACGGTGCTCGCCGAGTTCGACTACACCCTCCAACTGCATCCGGACCTCGCGCAGAAGCTCACCGAGCTCGGTGAATGGGCCAAGACCCAGGGCTCGGTGGAACCGTCGACCCAACTGCCCAACTACACCGAGTTCCTCGACGGCCAGTTCCTGGCGAAGAGCACACAGTAGGGGCG
>NZ_JBOGDD010001188.1:0-1536 GCF_050701675.1 Mycobacterium sp.
CGCCTGGATCGTGCCGGTGTTCTCGACGAGGGCGAGGCTGCCCGACTTGTCGATCACCGCGCTGGCGTTGTTCTGGCCGCCGGTCTGGCTGACGGCGATCACGCCGGC
The DNA here is from genome assembly GCF_050701675.1 of Mycobacterium sp. Lineage (GTDB taxonomy): Bacteria > Actinomycetota > Actinomycetes > Mycobacteriales > Mycobacteriaceae > Mycobacterium. The sequence continues at coordinate 109 of NZ_JBOGDD010001188.1, forward strand.
GTTGCGCAGGGAAGCGACCACGGCGCCCGGATTGACCAGGATGCCGGTCGCCTCCGCGCCGAAAGCCGTTGCGCTAATCACGCCCGCCTGGTTGGCAATGCCGCCGACCACGGTGGTCGTTCCGCCGCCCATCTGGCCGATGCGGATCGCCGTCGCCGAGACGCCGTCATTGACGCCGTTGGCGGTGATGTTGCCCCGGTTGACCAGGCCGAAGGCGTCGACGCCTGTCCCGACAGCGCCGAGGGTCGTGGCGCGTTCCGAGCCGATGTCGAGCGCCGGCGCGGAACCCGAGGACGTCAGCGCCGCGGTCCCTTCCAGCGAATCCTCGACGCCGTCGTCGTCCTCGTCTGAGTCGGTGGTGCTGGCGTCCGCCGGCTGGCGGTCGAGCAGGACGCCCTTTCCGACATTGCCGGTGATCCGCACCGCCGCGCCGCCCTGCTTCAGGTCGTCGGCGTCGAGCTTGGCGCGCACGGCGTCGGTCAGCCGGTCGGTTGTGCGATAGCCGGTGGCGGAGATGGCGTTCTGCAGCAGCACCTGGCCGTCCACGTCGCCGAGTTTGACGCCCGTCGCGCCCTCGCCCTGGGCGGAGACGGAGCCGGTGATCTGCACGTCGCCCGCCACCGATTGGGCCTGGACGCCGACGCTGCGGTCGCCGGTGACCCCGATGGCGCCCGCATTGACCAGCGATCCGTTCAGCCGCGTCTCGACCGAAACGCCCGCCGAGTCGTTGCCCTCGATGCTGATCGACCCGCCACGCTCGTTGCGGACATTGCCGGTGAACGGGTCGGGACCGGTCACCCGGATGCCGTACCGGTTCGCGCCTTGCGCCAGCGGCCCATCCAGGTCGCCGTCGCTGTCGGTGTCCGTCGGCGTGTAGTCCTCCAGAAGGGAGATCGCGCCGGTGTTGCCGAGGCTGCCTGTCCGTCCGCCCAGCGCCAGGATTCCCGTGGCGTTGTTGACGCCGGTGAAGGTGATCGTGCCGAGGTTGCTGACCTTGTTGTTGCTGTCGAGCGTCACCGCCGCGCCGGCGGCCGTCGGCTTCACGGAACCGGCGGTGTCCACCGTCAGATCGTCGGGCGCGCCGGCGGCCGTGGCGGTGGAGGTCTTGACCGGAGCCGTGACGGCTGTGGTGATCTTGGTCTCGGCCTGGGCGGCAGCGGCCCAGATCAGCGGAAGCAGGGCCGCGGAGACGAACAGTCGGTTCATGGAGATCCTCTTGCCGCCGGCTGGGGCAAGCTCGCGAAAGGACGTGCCAATCGACGAACACTATGCTAGCCGTAACGAGCTACTTCTTGTTACATAAATACTTGTTGCGTAAAAACTGTATATCGCTTCGGCGAGGCTTTCAAGCCCGGCCGTGGCGCCTCGGAGTCTCCGCGATGCCCAGACCTGCCGCCGACCCCGCCAAGGCCGCGCACACCAAGATCC
>NZ_JBOGDD010001189.1:0-1728 GCF_050701675.1 Mycobacterium sp.
GATCGAAGGGTGTTGCAGGGTCAGCAAGTCGGTCGAGCCGGTAACCGCAGGCGCGACGCCAGAAGGGCGGAAACCCGGTGGCGATGGCGTCGGCGTTCTTCTCCACGATGATGGGCAACTCGCGGTACAGGCGCCCTTCGAGGGTCGGCATGCTCGCCCGTCGACGTCGTTCCAGATCGTCGACCGGTGCGAAGTGCGCGACCGATCCATCGGAGAGCACGGCATCGACTGAGCGCACGTGGTCGATGGTCATCCCGAACCGCAATGAGCCACTTCCGGCCGAGTTGTTGCCGAGCATGCCGCCGATCGTGGCGCGGTTACTGGTCGACGTGTCGGGCCCGAACATCAGGCCAAACTGCGCCGCCGCCTTGTTCAGGTCATCCTGAACGACGCCCACCTGCACTCGCGCAGTTCGCCGACGGTGGTCCAGCTCCAGGATCTCGTTCATGTGTCGCGAGCAGTCCAAGATGATGCCGGCGCCGATCGTCTGCCCTGCCAGGCTGGTTCCGGCGCCGCGTGGCGTGACGGTCACGCCATGAGCAGAAGCGATCCGCACGGTGGCGGCAACGTCCTGGGCGTGTTTTGGAAAGACAACGCACAGCGGCGTAATCGAATACATACTCGCGTCGCGTGAGAAGAGGTGCCGTGAGTACGCGTCGAACTGCACCTCCCCGTCGATTTCGCGCCGAAGGTGCTCGTCGAGCTCTCGCAGAGACTCGGACATGTCAGAGACCGCGTCGTTGGTCGTCATTGATGGCTCCATTCTCGAGACGGCCCCCGGATGCTTACTTCTCGAGGACTTCGAGGGCTGCCAGCACGCCGTCCTGTTTGATCGGCACGCCGGCCAGGTTCAATCCCATCTGCACGCCGCCCAAGGTGCCGACCAGCGAAAGGTCGTTGAAATCTCCCAAATGTCCGATGCGGAACACCTTGCCCGCGAGCTTGGCCAAGCCCGTTCCGAGCGACATGTCGAAGCGTTCGAGAATCAGCGCCCGGACGTCGTCGGCGTTGACGCCCTCGGGGACGAGTACGGCGGTGAGCGAGCCCGAGTACTCACGTTCGTCGAGGCACAGCAGTTCCAGCCCCCATGCCCGCACTGCGGCGCGGGTCGCCTCGGCGTGGCGCTGGTGGCGCGCGAAAACCTGAGGCAAGCCCTCGTCATCGAGCATTCGCAACGCGACTTTCAGACCGTAGAGCAAGTTGGTCGACGGGGTGTAGGGCCAGAAACCGTTCGCGTTCGCCGCGAGGATCGGCTGCCAATCCCAATACGATTTGCGCAGTTTCGACGTCTTGGCTGCCTGGAGGGCCTTGTCGGACACCGCGTTGAAACCGAGACCGGGAGGAAGCATCAGTCCCTTTTGGGAACCTGCCACGGTCACATCGACCTTCCACTCGTCGTGGCGGTAGTCGATCGAGCCGAGTGACGAGATCGTGTCGACGAGTAGCAGCGCCGGATGTTCGGCGGCATCCATGGCCCGGCGGACCTCGTCGATCCGGCTGGTTACTCCCGTCGAGGTCTCGTTGTGCACGCAGCACACCGCCTTGATCTCGTGATCGGGGTCGCTGTTCAGTTTCTGCGCAACCTGTTGTGGGTCGACGCCATGGCGCCAATCGCCGGGCATGAAGTCAACGACGAGCCCCAGCGCCTCAGCCATTTCTTGCCACAGGGTGGCGAAGTGCCCGGTCTCGAAACACAGCACCTTGTCCCCGGGGCTCAGGGTGTTGACC
>NZ_JBOGDD010001190.1:0-4764 GCF_050701675.1 Mycobacterium sp.
AAGTAGTAGTCCGGCAGCGCCCGCATCTGGCCGACCATCTCGCGCGTCAGCTTTCCGCCGTCGCGCACCTCGAGTTCGGCCAGATTCTCCGCCTCGCGCGCGATGATCTCGCCGAGGCGCCACAGCAGCTTGCCGCGGGCGGTCGGGGTCAGGGCCCCCCACGGTCCGTTCAGTGCCGCGCGGGCGGCGGCCACGGCGCGGTCGACGTCGGCTGCCCCACCATCGGGCACGCGCGCCCACGGCTTGCCGGTGAAGGGATCAGTGCTGTCATAAGTGGAACCGCTTGCAGCGGGCGATGTTTCGCCACCGATCAGCAGCTCGAACTCGGCCAGCTGTTCGGTCGTGATCTCAGTCATGCGCTCTCCTCATCGAGTTCGCGGGCGTTTCTTGTTGTTGAGGGAGTCCACGACAGCCCCGGCGTTGCCCAGATCCGTGTAGAACTTGCCGTGGCGGGCAGCGATCGTCGGCGGCAGATCACGGGCTTCCCACATCGCCCGCACCGTCCCTTGAATGCCTTCGGGGCGGCGGGCGGAAATCTCCGCGGCGAGTTCCAGTGCGCGGCTGCGCAGTTGATCGTCGGGCACGACCTCGGTAACAATGCCGATGCGCAGCGCGGTCTGTGCCGTCATCCGCTCCTCGCTGCCGAGCAGCGCCCACCGCATCACCTCGCCGTAGGGCACACCCAAGGCCCGCATGCCCATCGGTTCGAGCGCGGAGACGATGCCCGCATTGGGATGTGGATCGAAGAACGTCGCGCTCTCCGCGCATATCGAGAAGTCGCACTCGTTGACGAAGTACATCGCGCCGCCTGCCACGATGCCGTGCAGTGCGGCGATCACCGGCTTCCACACCTTGTGTGCCTTCGGTCCAAGGAGTTCGCCCGGGTCTTCCTGGTTGAAGATCGACTTGTGCTTCCACCAGGTGCCCTCGGATACGTCGATGCCGGTGCAGAACGCCCGTCCGCCGTTGGCGCACAGTACGGCGACCCGGATGTCGTCGTCGTCGCGAACTCGCCCCCACGCCGCGGCGAGATCCTTGGCCATCTGCTCGGTGAAGCTGTTCAACTTCTCGGGGCGGTTGAGCGCCACGGTGGCCACGTGGTCGGTGACGTGGAATTCGATGGTCCTCAGGTCGGTCTTTTCGGTCACGGCCGCTCCTCTGTTGATCCGGTGGATACCGGAATCTTCGCACTCGCTTCGCTCACCTGGTTCACCTGGTTAGCGATCTCGCGTTTGAGGATCTTGCCAGCCGGTCCCAGCGGGAACTCGCGCCAGTAGACGAAGCGGCGTGGCTGCTTGTACCCGGCCAACTCCGCGCGGCACAGTGCGGCCAGTTCATCTGTCAGGGTGGCCTGGTCGTCGACGTGGGACTTTGGAATGACCACGGCGACCGGAGTCTCCCCCCACTCCGCGTCGGGCACACCGACCACCGCCACCATGTCCACCCCGGCGTTCCCCGCGATGACCCGCTCGATCTCGGCGGGGTAGACGTTGAACCCGCCGGAGATGATGAGGTCGGTCCGACGACCGGTGATGTGTAGGTACTTGTCCTTGTCCAGGTAACCCAGGTCGCCGCTGCGCAAGCCGTCGGGACGGAACGCCTCGGCGGTCTGCTCCGGCAGGTTCCAGTAGCCGATCGAATTGGCGGGGCTGACAATGGTTATTTCGCCGATCTCTCCAACCGGGGCTTCGCTCCCATCGTTCATAACGATGCGGATCGCGCACATCGGTGATTCCTGTCCGCATGACGTCCCTATGGACGTCCGGCCTGCGACGATGTCGCGATGGTCCTGCGGGGTGAGAATGGTTGCCTGTCCGCCACACTCGGTCAGGCCGTAGCGTTGCTGCAGGTCGCAGCCGAGCAGATCCATCGCCTTTTGGGCCAGACCCGGTGGCACGGGTGCCGAGCCGTAGGAGATCCGCCGAAGGCTGGACATGTCCCGCGGTGGACCGTCTTCGAGGATCGCCAGCGTCCTGTGCAGCATCGTCGGGATGAACGTGGTGAAGGTGATCGCGCTGCGTTCGATCTCGTCGATCACGGCCTGCGGGTCGAATCTTTGGTGGATCACCATGGTCTGGCCGAGGTAGAGCCACGACACCGTGCGGACCATGCCGCCTGCCGTGAAGAACGGCGTGGTGGCCAGCATGACGTCCGACCGGTCGGCCTCGGTGACCAAGTTGGTGTCCGCGGCCTGATAGAGCAGGGCGCGGTGGGTGTGCATCACGCCCTTGGCACGACCGGTGGTCCCGCTGGTGTAGAGGATGACCGCGACATCATCTGGAGATGGGCCGGGGGTGTCCTGCCTCTGCCCGAAATCGGCTGCCGCCAAGGCGGATTCGTACTCCGGCCCGATGGTCACTACCAATGGCAGGTCGGTCAGTTCATCGAGGAACCTGTCGGCGTGGTCGGCGTGGATGATCACCGCGCGCGCACCGCAGTCGTCGCGGACGTGGGCCACCTCGTCGGGCGCCAGTCGGATGTTCACCGGGACGGCGATCAGACCGGCCTTGGCCAGACCGAATGAGATCTCGGGCCATTCGAGGCAGTTGCGGGCGATCACCATGACCCGGTCGCCGGACGTCAGCCCCCGATCGGACAGGAAGCCGGCCAGTCGCCGGGCGCGGTCGTCGACCTGGGACCAGGTGAGCTCGCGGCCGGCGTCGAGGAGTGCGCGCTTGTCCGGGTAGCGGCGCGCATTGTTGGTGGCGATGTCTCCGATGAGCATCAGTCAATGTCCTTTAAACGAGGAACGCGAGGGTCTCGACGGGACCGCCGGCGTCGATCAGATTCACGATCTTGCGGACCAACCAGGGGCCGTCCGGCGTTCGGCGAATCGTGTGGGTCACCCGTCCCGCCCAGAAGCGTTGCCGCAGGCGGTATTCGAAGAGGCCGAAGTTGGACTCGACGGTGACGGTATCGGCGTCCTCGGCCACCACCTCGCTGTTGGACAGGACGCGGCGCATCACCGACGGTGGGGTCTGGGAGTGCCGGTTGCCGGTGTTGAGCTGGGCCACCCGGCTCTTGATCCGCTGCCGGTTGTCGTTGATGTATGCCAGCGTGGTCCGCGGGTCGTCGTCGGGATGCATGGGAACGCGGTAGACGACGGAGTCGTCATTGGCCCACAGGGCCTCCCACTCCGAGTACCGGCCCTCGTCGGCGAGACGCGCCTCCAGATAGAGGAATGACAGAATCTCCGCGTCCGGCAGCGGTCGCAGGGCCGGGCGTGTCCGTGGGTCGGCATTCACGGTCATGCTCCCGCTCCTCCGCCGACGACGGCGGCCCACTGCGAGTAAAATCCGCGCTGAGGCGTCTCGGCGCTCTTGTCCCGGTTGATGATTCCGCTGCCATCGCTTACGTCACTCTCCAAGCCGCGCGCCAGCACCAGCCACTCGGGCAGCTCGGCGGCCAACCCGGCCTGGTTGCGCATGCCGATCTCGCCGTCGTCGGCGATGAGGAAGCCCGCCGGACCCATCGCACCCTCAGACCGGCGCAGCGTGCGCTCGTTGAGGGCGTCCTGGCCGGGAATGAGCACCGCGGTGGTGTAAGCGAGGGTGCGGTCGGGGGCTTGCGGTTCGACGAACATGACGTTCATCTCGGCGAGGAACAGGTTGGGCCAGATCAGCGTGTGTGGCGGACCGACCACCATCGCGTCGTGCGCCTGTTCGGGGCCGTATGCACTCTCCAGATCATCGACGTACCTGCCGAGTTTTGCCCTCGGGGTCCGGCCGTACCAGACGAATTCCTCGTCGAGCTTGCGGTATTCGTCGGTGTAGTCGATCTCCGAGTGACCGTTGCCGAGGTCGCGGACCAGCACGTCGACCTTGGTCGGGACGTGCGACACCTTGGCCGGCTTGATCGCGTCGTACACCGAAGCGTGGGTGAACAGCGCGTGGTAGCCGTCGACGTTGTTCTCCACCACCATCTTCCAGTTGGCGTGGTGCAGGTGCTTCATCCAGTTGGCCCGCAGATCGATCTTGCGGGTGGGGGAGAGGTTGAGGAGTCGGTCGATGGCCCCCGTCGCCTTTCCGAGGTGCTCGAGCAGCGAGATTCCCTCGGGTGCCAGCGAGGCGAAGACGAATCCTCCGTAGCTGTCCACCCGCGGCGCCTCGGCCAGACCCAGCTCGGAACGCACGGCGTTGAACGCGTCCCCGTAGCCTTCCCGCATCGGAACACCCTGCAGTGCACCGGTGTTGCTGAACGTCCAGCCGTGATATGGGCAACGGAACGAATTGGCATTGCCCTGTTCGGCATTGCAGAGTTTGTTGGCGCGGTGCGTGCAGCGGTTCAAGACCACGCGCACGACGTCGTCCTTGCCGCGGATCACCACGACGGGATCGTGGCCGATCACCCGGGTGAGATAGTCGCCACGCTCGGTGACCTCGCTCTCGTGCGCGACGTAGACCCAACCCGTCTTGAAGATGGTGTCCATCTCGCGGCGGAAGATCTCGGCGGAGGTGTAGACCGAACCGTGCACGCGGTCGCTCCGGATGACCGTGGTCGCGTCGAAGTCAGATTGGGCGGGGGCTGATTCGAGAGTCGTCACTCGTCCTCCAAGGATTCGATGGCGGGTATCAGGACGTCGCCGAGGCGGCGGAAGCCGATGTGCACTTTCGTGCCGATGGTGGGTGCGGTGTCCGCGGGTCGCACGGTCGTCATCACCATGCGGTGACCGCTGCTCAGTTCTACGTCGATGATGGGGTAGGGCTTCGTAGCGTGCACCAGTCCGGGTTCGCGCCGGTGCATCAGTGTCGCAGCGTGTACGAC
>NZ_JBOGDD010001191.1:0-3264 GCF_050701675.1 Mycobacterium sp.
CGCGAAGTGCTGTTCGAGCAGCCCGATGACGGCGAACGCCACCCACGACGGGACCAGCGCGCTGCCCTTCTTGTGGACGTACCCGCGGTCCTGGATGGTCTTGAGGCTCGACGAGTTCGTCGAAGGCCGCCCGATGCCCAGGTCTTCGAGCTGCTTGATCAGCGATGCCTCGGTATAGCGGGCGGGCGGGCTGGTGTTGTGGCCGTCCGCGGTCAGGTCCGTGGCGTCGACCCGCTGGCCCTGGGTCAGGTTCGGCAGCCGGCTCTCGGCGTCGTCGGCCTCACCGCCTGCCTGCTCGTCGAGGCTCTCGACGTAGGCCTTGAGGAATCCCGCGAACGTGATGGTGCGACCGCTGGCGCTGAACACCACCTGCTCGCCCGTGCTGGCGGCTCCCGCGATGCGCAACGACAGCGTGGTACCCCTGGCGTCGGCCATCTGGGAGGCCACGGTGCGCTGCCAGACCAGTTCGTAGAGCCGGAACTCATCGTTGTCGAGCTTGCTGTGCAGCTGGCCCGGGGTCTGGAAGACGTCGCCGGAGGGCCTGATCGCCTCGTGCGCCTCCTGTGCGTTCTTGACCTTGCGGGTGTACTGGCGCGCCGTCGGGTGGACGTACTCCTCGCCGTAGAGCTGCTTGGCCTGGTTGCGCGCCGCGTTGATCGCCGTCTCCGACAGCGTCGTCGAGTCGGTACGCATGTAGGTGATGTAGCCGTTCTCGTACAACCGCTGCGCGATGCTCATCGTGCGCTCGGAGGAGAACCGCAGCTTGCGTCCGGCCTCCTGCTGCAACGTGGAGGTCATGAACGGCGGATATGGACGCCGGGTATAGGGCTTCTGCTCCACCGACGCCACGCTGAGCTGGGCACCCCGCAAGCCACCGGCGAGTGCGGTCGCCGACGCCTGGTCGAGGACCCGCACCTCGTCGGGCTTTCTGACGGCTCCTAGCGAGTCGAAGTCGCGGCCGCTGGCCACCCGCCTGCCGTCGACCGAGTTGAGCTTGGCCGTGAACTTCGGCGGCGACGCCTCCGAGTCCGAGACGCTGGCGTCGAGTTCGGCGGTGACGTCCCAGTACCCCGCGGTGCGGAACGCCATGCGCTCGCGCTCCCGCGACACGATGATCCTGGTCGCCACCGACTGGACCCGGCCTGCCGACAGCTTCGGCGCGACCTTCTTCCACAGCACGGGGCTGACCTCGTAGCCGTAGAGGCGGTCGAGGATGCGGCGGGTCTCCTGGGCGTCGACGAGATCGATGTCCAGGTCGCGCGGATCCTCGGCGGCGGCCCTGATGGCCGACTCGGTGATCTCGTGGAACACCATCCGCTTGACCGGGATGCGCGGCTTGAGCGTCTCGAGCAGGTGCCAGGCGATGGCCTCGCCCTCGCGGTCACCGTCCGTCGCCAGGTAAAGCTCGTCGACGTCCTTGAGCAGAGCCTTGAGCTCGGTGACGGTGCTCTTCTTCTCCGGACTGATGATGTAGAGCGGTTCGAAGTCGGCGTCGACGTTCACGCCGAGGCGGGCCCACGGCTCGGACTTGTACTTGGCCGGGACGTCGGCTGCGGCGCGAGGTAGGTCGCGGATGTGCCCACGCGACGATTCGACGACGTAGTTGGAGCCGAGGTATCCGGCGATTTTGCGCGCCTTGGTCGGCGACTCGACTATTACGAGTCGCCGAATCCTGCCGCTGCCACCGTCCTGGTCAGCCAACTCTGTTTACGCTCCACTTCTATGCGCCATTCGAGGCGAGACGACCGATTCAGCGGTCACAGGCACCCACAGCAACTGACAATTTCGCACTCCGGGCGAGCCTACGCAAACTGGCTTCCTTCCCGAGAGGCATCAGGTACGTGGCCATTGCTGGAACGCGTCGGTATCCCCTGGGGGTTCCCCCACGTTCTCTACCAGGCGCGATAGGCGTCTGCGGCCACTGATTCGCAAGGCCGGGTGAGCCCCACGAGTACCGATCAAGGTCGGTGCGATTCCCACCCGCATCATCGCCGAGGCGAGTGCGGAATGCGTATCCGGCGCGTGCGGGTCCAGTCCGAGCAGGTAGCGGTCGGCCTCGGGGGTTCCTGCGGCCAGGGTCCACGCCCGCAACTCGCGCGGACCGGGCAGCCACTGAGGAGGGACCGTCTTGACCGCACCACGCGTCCAGGCAAGCGCGATGGACACCAAGCGGCGATCGATCGCGGTCCGAACCAGCGGGGTGTTCTCGTCCGTGCGCCCGATCTCCGGCTGCAAACCGGCCTCGGCGATCATCTCGGCCAGCGCCTGCGCGCGCCACAGCTGATCGACCACCACCGACAGCCGCGCAGCCTGCCCGGCGCCCTGGCCGACCAGGACCACCTGTCCCGGGGCGGCCAGGATCCCGGTGAGGTCGGCGACCGCAGGGGGCACCGCCTCCGCCGAGAAGAAGGACAGCTGGCTCACGACCCCGACATTAGGCCAGCACCGCAATCCCGCTGCGGCACCGTGCCGCGTACCCGGCCGACAGTTGGTCGGGCTCGAACGCTCAGAGCGTGCGGACGTTGACCGCCTGCGGTCCCTTCGGGCTCTCGTCGACCTTCTGCTTGTCCTTCATTCCTTCTATGTGCCTCGGGTGCGGCACATAGATTTCCGGTGAGCCGGCCCGTTCCTGCGAGTGCCGACATGCGAACGCAGAAGCTGCGACCAGGCATAGTCAATCGTGTAGAACGCCCTGACGACAGACGGTCGTCGACAATTGACTTGGTGCCGTGCGCCGGGGTCTGACCTGGGGTCGAGCCGCTAATTCGGGAGGACGGACAGTGCCTGACCGAGTGCCTCGGCGATCGTCGGACTTCGGTCGCGATCTCCTCGCGTGCGCGGTCGACGGCACCGATCCCGCCGAGCATCCGCTGCGCCACGTTTCCGACCTCGCCCCCCGCCAGGCCCACTCCCGACCCTGGCCGCAGTGGGCCGACCCCGACGTCGTGCGGGCCTTCGTGGACCGGGGGATCACACAGCCCTGGTCCCACCAATCCGTCGCCGCCGACCTTGCCCACTCCGGCCGCCACGTGGTGCTCAGCACCGGCACCGCGTCAGGCAAGTCACTCGCGTACCAACTTCCGATCCTCACCGCCCTGGGGTCGGACCCAAGGGCCCGCGCGTTGTACCTCTCACCGACGAAGGCCCTCGGCCACGACCAGCTACGCGCCGCCCAGTCACTGACCAACGCCGTGGCGAGCCTGGCCAACGTCGGACCAAGTCCATACGACGGCGACAGCAGCCAAGACGGACGCCGGTTCGCCC
>NZ_JBOGDD010001192.1:0-4678 GCF_050701675.1 Mycobacterium sp.
GCGGTGGAGCTGGCGCTGTACCGCGCGCTGCCGGGTGATCTGTCGATCCTCACCCCGTCGCCCGCCAACGACCAGGACACCGTCGCGGTCACCAGGGCGACTGCCGAGAAGTGGAATCTCAAGACCATCGCCGATCTCGCCGCGCACTCCCCCGAGGTCAAGTTCGGTGGACCGTCTGAGTTCCAGAGTCGCGCCGAGGGATTGCCTGGTCTGAAGGCCAAGTACGGGTTGGACATCGCGCCAGCGAACTTCGTCTCGATCAGCGACGGCGGCGGGCCCGCCACGGTGCGCGCGCTCGTCGACGGCACGGTGACGGCTGCCGACATCTTCAGCACGTCGCAGGCGATCCCGCAGAACGACTTGGTCGTCCTGGAAGATCCGAAGAACAACTTCCTGGCCGCCAACGTCGTTCCGCTGGTGGCCTCGCAGAAGATGTCGGATCAACTCAAGACGGTGCTCGACGCCGTGTCCGCGAAGCTCACCACGGAGGCGCTCATCGAGATGAACACCGCGACGTCGGGCAACAGCGGTATCGACCCCGATCAGGCGGCGCGTAAGTGGGTACAGGACAACGGGTTCGACAAGCCGATTTCCGGATGAGCGCTTGCGCGAAGACCAGAGCACGAAGATAGGGCGGACATGATCAAGTTCGACGGTGTCACCAAGAGATATCCGGACGGCACCGTCGCCGTCGATGACCTGACGCTGGAGGTGCCCGAGGGCACCCTCGCGGTGTTCGTCGGCCCGTCGGGCTGCGGCAAGACGACGTCGATGCGGATGATCAACCGGATGATCGACCCCACGTCGGGCACCTTGACCGTGGATGGCAGGGACGTCACGAAGGTCGACCCGGTCAAACTGCGGCTTGGCATCGGCTACGTCATCCAGAGCGCCGGGCTGATGCCGCACCTGAAGGTGGTCGACAACGTCGCGACGGTGCCGGTGTTGATGGGCGAGTCCCGTCGCAATGCGCGCAAGGCCGCGCTCGGCGTCATGGAGCGGGTCGGTCTCGACCTGAAGCTGGGCGACCGTTATCCGGCCCAGCTCTCCGGTGGTCAACAGCAGCGCGTCGGCGTGGCGCGGGCGTTGGCCGCCGACCCGCCCATCCTTCTGATGGACGAGCCGTTCAGTGCCGTTGACCCGGTGGTGCGCGAGGATCTCCAAGCCGAGATCCGGCGACTGCAAAGCGAATTGCGCAAGACCATCGTGTTCGTCACCCACGACATCGACGAGGCCGTCAAGCTCGGCGACAAGGTCGCGGTGTTCGGCAAGGGCGGAAAGCTGCTGCAGTACGCAGATCCCGCATTCGTGTTGTCCAACCCGGCCAACGAGCTCGTCTCGGGATTCGTCGGCAACGACCGCGGTTACCGCGGCCTGCAGTTCTTCCAGGCGACCGGCCTGCCGTTGCACGACGTCCGCAGCGTCGTCGAAGCCGACGTCGACACCCTCGAGCTCGAATCGGGTGAATGGGCGCTGGTGACGAAGTCGGACGGCAGGCCCTTCGCGTGGATCAACGGCGATGGTGTCGACGTTCACCGCAAGGGCAGCCCGCTCTACGACAGCACCGTGGGTGGCGGCTCGTTCTTCTCGCCCCAGGGCACGCTGCGGCTGGCTCTGGACGCCGCGCTGTCCTCGCCGAGCGGGTTGGGTGTCGCGGTCGACGACGACGGTCAACTGCTCGGTGGCGTGAAGGCCGACGACGTGCTGGAGGCGCTCCAGAAGCAGCGCCGGGTTCCGGAGGTGGGGTAGCCAGTGCGGTACCTCTTCACTCACCTCGGCGGGGCATGGGACCTGACGCTGATCCACCTGTGGTTGTCGCTGTTGCCGCTGCTGCTCGGGCTGTTGATCGCGGTGCCACTGGGCGCTCTGGTGCAGCGCACCAAGGTGCTGCGGCGGTTCACGACGGTGGTGGCGAGCATCATCTTCACCATCCCGTCGCTGGCCCTGTTCGTGGTGCTCCCGCTGATCATCCCGACCCGGATCCTGGATCAGGCCAACGTCATCGTTGCCCTGACGCTGTACACGGTGGCACTGCTGGTCCGCGCGGTACCGGAGGCGCTCGATGCCGTCCCGCCCGCGGTGCTCGACGCCGCCACCGCGGTCGGCTACAAACCGCTCACGCGGATCGTGAAAGTCGAACTGCCGCTGGCGATTCCGGTTCTCGTCGCCAGTCTCCGCGTCGTCGCCGTCACCAATATCTCGATGGTGTCGGTCGGTTCGGTGATCGGCATCGGCGGGCTGGGCACCTGGTTCACCGAGGGGTATCAGGCCGACAAGAGCGACCAGATCATCGCGGGCATCGTCGCGATCTTCGTGCTCGCCATCGTCGTGGACACCCTGATCATGTTCGCGGGCAAGCTCGCGACGCCGTGGGTGAAGACCGACCGCCGAGCACGGGCAGGCGCCCGATGAACTTTCTGCAGCAGGCGCTGTCCTACATCTTCACCGCGGCCAACTGGGGCGGACCGGCCGGACTGACCGCGCGAATATTCGAACACCTGCAGTACACCGCCGTCGCGCTGGTCTTCTCGGCGCTCATCGCGATCCCGATCGGCATGATCATCGGGCACACCGGCCGCGGGACGTTCCTGGTGGTCGGCGGGGTGAACGCGCTGCGGGCCCTGCCGACGCTCGGCGTGCTGCTGCTCGGCGTCCTGCTGTGGGGCCTCGGTCTGGTGCCGCCGACGGTCGCGCTGATGCTGCTGGGCATTCCACCCATGCTCGCAGGCACCTATTCGGGCATCGCCAACGTGGACCGGAACGTGGTCGACGCGGCGCGTTCGATGGGCATGACCGAGTCCAGAGTCCTGTTGCGCGTCGAGGTGCCCAACGCGCTCCCGCTGATCCTGAGCGGCGTCCGCACCGCGACGCTGCAGATCGTCGCGACCGCCACCGTGGCCGCATACGCCAGCCTGGGCGGGCTTGGCCGCTATCTGATCGACGGCATCAAGGTGCGCCAGTTCTATCTGGCCCTGGTTGGCGCGTTGGTGGTCACCGCACTGGCTCTGATCCTCGACGCGGCACTGGCCTTCGCGGTGTGGTTGTCCGAGCCGGGCGCCGACCGCTTCAGGAAGATGCCGCAGCCGCTCCTCGGTGACGAAGTCGCGCTCGAAACCGCGTCGACATCACGATCTGACGGGCATTCCCGAGGCGGCTACGAAGCTAGGGGGCCGTCGCCTACGGTAGAGGGATGAGTGAAGAAGTCCGCTCTGATTCAGACGACAAGTGGCCGGCGATTCTGACCTGGCGCGCACACGACGTTCCTCGAATGGAATCGGTGCGGGTGTCATTGACGGGCAACCGCATCAAGGCCTACGGCCGGATCGTGGCCGCTGCCACGCCGTCGCATCCGGCGTTCAGCGCGTCATATGACCTGGTCACCGATGATTCCGGGGCCACCAAACGCCTGTCGCTGACCGTCAACCTGGCCGAACGGGAGCGCCAGCTCTCGATCGCCCGCGACGAAGAGAACATGTGGATGGTCCAGGACCACCAGAGTCAGACCAAGCGCGAGACGCATGATGGCGCGTTGGACGTCGACGTGATGCTCAGCCCGTTCTTCAACGCGCTGCCGATCCGGCGTACCGGGCTGTACCAGCGCAGCCAAGAGATCGCGGTGCCCGTGGTCTACGTCCGGCTGCCGGAACTGACGGTCGAAACCGTGGTCATCGACTATGCGAGCGAAGGTCCGGACCCCAAGGCCGGGATCAAGCTGCGCTCGCCGGTCGCCGACACCACCATCACCGTCGACGACGACGGATTCATCCTCGACTACCCCGGATTGGCAGAGCGGATCTGACCACCCCGCCTGCGCGTCCCGCGGCGGCCAGTTCCTGACGCCAGCCGTCCTCGCCGATGGCGGTCGCGATGATCTGCGGCCGGGGGAAGCCGTCGTAGCGCATGCGGGCCCCGTGACCCGATTCGACGAGTTCGGCCACCGAGCCGGTCGTGGCCAGTCCGGCGCGGGCGCGGGACAGCAGATCGATGGCGCGGTCCAATGCCGAGCGCAGCTCGTCGGAGTTCGCCTCGCACATCGCGCGCACCAGGTCGGGCGCGGTCGCGGCAACCCTGGTGCCGTCGCGGAACGAGCCCGCGGCAAGAGCGAACGCCAGAGGCACGTCGGCCGCCGTGACGGCGAGCGCTTCGGCGAACAGGTGGGGTAGGTGCGAGATGGCTGCGGCTGCGGCGTCGTGCTCGTCGGAACGGGCGGGGACGACGACGGCGTGGCAGTCCAGCGCCAGGTGCATGACCTCGGCCCACACCTTCGCGTCGACGTGGTCGTCGACGCTGATCACCCAGGGCGCCTCGATGAAGAGCTTCTCGTCGCCTGCCGCCCAGCCGGAGTGCGCGGTGCCCGCCATCGGGTGACCGCCGACGAATCGGTCGAGCAACCCGTGCTCCCGAACTGATTGCAGGACGGCGACTTTGACGCTCGTCACGTCGGTGAGCGGGCAGCCGGGCGCCGACTCGCGAATGTGCTCGAGCATGGTCGGCAGCGCAGGCATCGGTACGGCGAGGACGATCAGTGCCTCGGTTGCGGAGGCACGTTCGAGCACCTCGCCGAGGTTCGCGGTCGCGTCGAACCCGTCGAAGCGCGCGGCCTCCACACCGTCGATCGACCGGTTGTATCCGAAGACCTCACGGCCGGCGGCCTTCGCGGCCCGCATCACGGAGCCGC
>NZ_JBOGDD010001193.1:0-6025 GCF_050701675.1 Mycobacterium sp.
GTACGATTCCGCGTGGGAGAGCGCGTTGACGGTAGTGCAGGAAGTGCAGCCGCCGTTCATCCCGCAGGACGCTCACGTGATGACCGTCGAGGTCACCTACCCGCCGGGCAGCGGCGGCGCACCACCACACCGGCACCCTGGCGGCCCGGCGTTCGGCTATATGCTGGAAGGCGAGATGCTCTTCGAGCTGGAAGGGCAGCCGCCGCGCGTCATTCATGCGGGCGAAGCGTTCTGGGAACCCGGCGGCGACGTCATCCACTACTCGGATGGCAACAACCGCGATGACGTCCAGAGCCGTTTCGTCGTGACGATGATCTGCGTCCCCGGCCAACCCATGCTGACCCTCGTCGATGAGGACGAGCTCGCAGCCCGCGAGCACCTGCGCGTCCCTGCCGAAGCGTTCGCGCCGAAACGTCCTGGGCAGGAGTGAATTCCGATGTCGAGAATCTTGCTGCAGACCACGATCGCGGCCGATCCCGACGATTGGGACGTCAGCCACTTCGCTCTGCTGGCCGACACGCTGCGGGACGCCGGCCACGAAGTGATCGCGCGCAACCGGGAGGGCCAGGGACGCGATGACCCGGTTCTGAGCCGTCTCGACGAACTCGGCTACGACCAATTGTGGCTGATGGCCGTCGATGTCGGTGACGGGCTGACCGATTCCGAAGCCAAGGCGATCACGAGTTTCCGTGAAAACGGCGGCGGAGTGCTCACTGCGCGCGACCACGAGCACCTGGGCCGATGCCTGCTGCGACTGGGGTCGGTCGGCCTGGTCAACCAGTTCCACGACGCGGACGTCGATCCGAGCACCCTGTGCGACGACCAGGACACCGCGACCATCTCCTGGCCGAACTACCATTCCGGCGCCAACGGTGACTATCAGCCGGTGCTGACCCAGGAACCCGTGCACGAGCTGTTGCGCACCACGCGGACGGCCAGCGGACGGATCGAATGGTTTCCCGCGCACCCACACGAAGGCGGGGTGTCCGCGGCGGTCCCCAACTCCACCGTGCTGGCGCAGGGTCGAAGTACCGCGACGGGCCGGCGGTTCAATCTCGCCGTCGCGGTGGACGGTGAGCTCGGTCCGGACGGCCATCCGATGGGCCGGGCGGTCGCCGAGTCGACGTTCCACCACTTCGCCGACTACAACTGGGATCTCGATCGCGGGGCGCCGCCGTTCGTCTCGGAGCCGCCCGGCACGCAGATCAAGGCTGACCCGGCCCGTCTGACGACCTTCAAGGACTACGTCCGCAACCTCGCGACGTGGCTGCAGCCCGCGACCAGCCAGTTCGCGACGACTGGCGTCAGGGTTGGAATTCGTTCACTGCCCGCAGCTTGTTCGTCACGTCGAGCGCGGCCGTCTTGTACGCCTCCGAGAACGTCGGATAGTTGAACACCGCGTCGACGAGGTAGTCGACGGTGCCGCCGCAGCCCATGACCGCCTGGCCGATGTGCACCAGCTCGGTGGCGTTGCTGCCGAAGATGTGCACGCCAAGCACTTTGCGATCGTCGGTGGACACCAGCAGTTTGAGCATGCCGTGGGAATCGCCCGCGATCTGGCCGCGCGCCAATTCGCGGTACCGGGAGACGCCGAACTCGTAGGGCACCGCGCTCTTGGTCAGTTCGGCTTCGGTGGCCCCCGCGAAGGAGACCTCGGGGATCGTGTAGATGCCGATGGGCTGCAGGGCGGTCATGTCGTTCGCCGGTTCTCCGAAGGCGTGATAGGCGGCCAGTCGCCCCTGGTCCATCGACGTCGCCGCCAATGCGGGAAAGCCGATGACGTCACCGACCGCGAAGATGTGCTCGACGTTCGTGCGGAACTGGTCGTCGACCACGAGGCGGCCGCGACGATCCGTTTCCAGGCCCGCCGAATCGAGGTCGAGACCCGCTGTAAGCCCTTGCCGCCCTGCCGAATACATGACTGTGTCGGCGGCGATGCGCTTACCGCTGGCCAGCGTGGTCAACGTTGTCGTCGAGCCGATCTGCACGCCGGTGACTTCCTCGCCGAACCGGAACGTGACCGCCGACTCCCTGAGATGAAACCGCAATGCCTCGACGATCTCGGCGTCACAGAAGTCCAGCATGGACTCACGCTTCTCCACCACGGTCACCTTCGTGCCGAGCGCGGCGAAGATCGACGCGTACTCGATGCCGATCACTCCCGCTCCGACCACGACCATTGATGAAGGGACCTTCTTCAGACCGAGGATGCCGTCGGAGTCCAGCACGCGTTCGTCGTCGAACTCGATGCCGTCGGGCCGCGCGGGCTTGGTGCCGGTGGCGATGACGATGTGATCGCCGCTGACGGTGGTGTGTTCGGCCTCGTTGTCGTTCTCGACGACGATGGTGTGCGGATCGACGAACCGACCGTGCCCGGTGAAGAGATCGATCTTGTTGCGCATCAACTGGGAGCGCACCACGTCGACTTCCTTGGTGATGACGTGGGCGGTTCGGACGTGCAGATCTTCGGTGGTGATCCTGTCCTTGACGCGGTAACTGGCGCCGTAGAGCTCACGTTGATTCATCCCCGTCAGGTAGACGACGGCCTCGCGCAGCGTCTTCGACGGAATCGTGCCGGTGTTGACGCACACCCCGCCGAGCATCCAGCCGCGTTCGATCACCGCGACCTTCTTGCCCAGTTTGGATGCCGCGACCGCTGCCTTCTGCCCGCCGGGGCCCGAGCCGATCACCACCAGGTCGTACTCCGCTTCCGATGCCATGCGACCTGGTGTTCCCCGAAACGCCCCGATCCAAAGCGTGCGGGACGAACGTGCGGTCGCCGAAGGCCGTCGGGCCGAACTAGTGGTCGACGGTCTGCTGCGGGATGGCGAGAACGGGGATCGACGAGTGTGCGACGACCGCGGCCGCCACACTGCCCTGCAGATGGCCCAGCAGCCCGCTGCGACGGTGCGGGCCGACCACGATCAGGCTCGCGTCGTGTTCCTCGGCGGCCTCGACGATGCCCTTCCAGGTCGGCGTCGCCTCGACGGCGATACTCCTCGCCAGGAATCCGGCGTCGTCGGCCAGCGATGCGCCGTAGGCGGCGGTCCGTTCGGCGGCGACCCGTACCTCGAGGGCCCGGTCGGCGTCGAAGTGAGTCGTGTCGGTCGGCGTGAACCCGACCTCGACGGGCTGCCAGACGCACACGACCAGTGCGTCTCGTCGTGGACCCAGCTGGGCGGCGGCATGTGCGATCGCGAACGCGGCGAGGTCGGATCCGTCGTAGGCGAAGAGAATCGGCCCGTCTTGGGTCGGAGCAACGCGTCCGTTCGACGTCGTGACGCTCGGGGCCGTCTTGACGACGGCAGCGGGGGAGGGCAGGCCCGGACGCAGTCTGGCCAGTAGTGGTGGCGAGTACCAGGCCGGGGAGTCGCCGTCGATGAACTCGTCCAGGTCGGGGCGTTGCGGCCGTGCTCCGCTGAGCACGTAGATCGCCACCCCGAAGACGGCGCCGCCGACGGCGAGCCCGAATCCGATCCAGAGTGCGTAGCCGGTGCCGACGTTGAGGTCGGTCGCCGCCGTCACCGCGAAGTGAGCGAGGATCGGCGCGACCATGAACGCGGCCACCGCCCGTAGGAGTTCGATGATCGCGAAGACGCGCTGCAGGCTCGCCGATTGCAGGGAGAAGCCCGCGACGAACAGCGCGGGTGCGACGGTGGCGCCGAGTGCGAGGCCCGTCAATGCCGACCCGAGCAGGACCAGGGGCTGGTTGGCGGGCAGGGCGACGTGGAACACGAGGATTCCTGCGGCGAGCAGCGCCATGCCGACCAGCGGTAGGTAGTGCATCGCCTTGCGGGAGATGACGATGCCGAACACGAAAGCCATGACGATGGCGCCGCCGAGTTCGGGCAGGTAGAGCAGCCCGACGTGAACGGGGCTGTAGGTCTGCAACAGGACGTTGGCGGTCAGCGCGGTCGCTGCGACCGAGGCGGCCGCGGCGAACAGCGCGACGCCGACACCGGCGACGGGGATCGAACTGGTCAGCATCGTGCGGATCGTCAGCAGCGGGCGACGGGCCCGGAACTGGTAGACGATCAGGGCCACGATCAACGCGAGGCCACCGAACAGTGGGGCGCTCACGGCCGCGTCGGCGAATCCGTGGGTGGTGAGTTGCGCGGCGCCGATGAAGCCGGCGGCGCAGCCGGCGGCCGCCAATCCGATGGCCCACAGATCACGTGGTGCGTCGAGGTCGGCCGGTGGGGCGTCGTCGAAGGTCAACGCGGCCATCACCAGGGCGGCCAGTGCGATGGCGGCGACGATCCAGAACAGCGGTCGCCAGGCGTGCGCCTGTGCCTGCGCGCCGCCGACGAACGGACCGAGGGCGACCGCCCCGAACACGCACATGTTCATGATCACCGCGGTGTGGCGCAGTTTGTCCTTGGGGAAGCCGATCGTCAGCGGTGGCGCGGCGGCGATCAACAGCATGCTGGTGGCCAAGCCCTGCAGGACGTGTCCGGAAATGAACATGGTCGGGTTCGCCGCGGCCGCGGCGAGTACTGACCCGACGACGAGGACGACTGCGTAGCCGAGCAGCATCCTGCGCTGCGGCAGGTGCTGGGCGAACTGGACTGCCAGCACCGTGCCGACGGCGTAGGCCGCATTGCCCAACCCCGAACTCAGGCTCAGTGCCTGGGCGCTCATGTGCAGTTGCTCGGAGATGATCGGTACCAGCGGGTCGAAGGCCGCGGACAACGCCAGGTACGGAATCAACGCGAGCGTGACCATGGCGGCGACGGCGGGATACCGCCCGGCCAGTGGGCCCTGGCGCATCAGCCCCGCCCATCGAGGTCTGCAGGAACCATTCGGCGAGGCCTCGCATCGTCGGGGCGGTTGGTCAACCGAGTCGGGCCTGGCACGCGTCTCTCCAACTTCATCGGGGCGGGGTTTGTTCCCGCGCAGTAGCTCGTCTGCACGTTCAGCGGTTGGGGGCACGGGCCGAGCGAAGCTTCTGCGGAATCACGAGCGCGGCAGCTGCATCGGTGCCGATATCGTTCGCAATGCTATCGATCTATTCGTCGCGAGGGGAATTCAAGCGCCCACAAGTGATCTGGGACACCCGTGCTCGACGATGCCGAAGTTCATCCGGTACCTCTTGTCGAACGTGACGCCACCGTCGATCTGGTGCCGGATTCTCGCAGTGGCGTCACGCTCGGCGTGCGGAACCATCCCGAACGATCATGCGCCGCAAGGTATTCGGCGACTCCAGCCAAAGCGGGCCGGGGAGTCCGCCCTTGACGTCAGACTGATGGCATGCCCGGCGTTCCGTTTCACCCTGAGTTGCGCCGTATCGGTCGCGAGTTGCCCAAATCGGTGATCACCCCGTTCAGCCTGAAGTTCATCCGCAGGCTGACGAGGCTTCCTCACCGGCGTCCGCCGAAGGGCGTCGAGGTAGTCACCTTGGACTCCGGTGTTCGGGTATGGGTCTATCGCGCCCCTGGGAGCGCCGCCGGCCCTGGTCTGCTGTGGATCCACGGCGGCGGGTACCTGATCGGCAGCCCCGGCCAGGATGACGAGCTGTGCCGCCGCTACGCTCACGAGCTCGGTGCCACCGTCGCGTCGGTGGACTACCGACTGGCTCCCGAGCATCAGTACCCCGTGCCACTGGAGGACTGCTACCTCGCGCTGTGCTGGCTGGCCGATCAGCCAACCGTGGATAGCTCCCGTGTCGCCATCGCCGGTGCCAGCGCCGGCGGCGGGCTGGCTGCCGCCCTGGCGCAGTTGGCACACGATCGCGATGAGGTCCAACTGCGGGGCCAGTTGCTCACCTATCCAATGCTCGACGATCGCACCACCGAGCGGAAGAACCTCGACCAACGCGGGATGCGGCTGTGGGACAAGGCCAGTAATCGGTTCGCGTGGGCTGCATACCTGGGTAACGCGAACCCGCAGGTCGCGGTCCCCGCGCGTCGGACGGACCTGAGCGGGCTCCCGCCCGCGTGGATCGGGGTCGGCACGCTGGATCTCTTTCACGACGAGGCCCTCGCTTACGCCGAGCGGCTGCGCGAGGCGGGCGTGCCGTGTCACA
>NZ_JBOGDD010001194.1:0-3505 GCF_050701675.1 Mycobacterium sp.
CCACCGGGCCGAACGCGACGTCGCGACAAGGAGCAACCCATGCAACCTGACTTTGCTGGCCGAATTCGGTGTGAAGGCTCTGCCGAGGATCGGACGGGGGCCTGACATGTGGGGACCGATGCCGGACGTCCTGGACCGGGTGTGCACCTACTACCGCGACTCGGTGGCGATCATCGACGGAGATCGCTCCCTCACCTACCAGGAGATGCGCGAGTGGCGCAATCAGATCGCCAACGGTCTGGTCGAACTCGGCGTCGGCAAGGGTGAACGCATCGGCCTGCTCATGCCCAATGTCTTGGAGTTCATCCCGTGCGAGCATGCCATCTGGGCGGCCGGCGCGGTGCTGGTCCAGATGGCGACGCGGGCCTCGGCGAGCACGTTCGTCTCCAATTTGGGGTCTACCGACGCCACCACGCTGATCTACCACGCCAAGTTCGAGACCGTGGTGGCCGAGATCTACGACCAGCTGCCCACGTTGAAGCGGCTGATCCGCGTCGAGAGCGCACCAGCGACGAGCGCGCCGCACGCGGTGGACGCGGTGGACTTCGGTGACCTGTTCGACCGCCAATCACGGACCCGCCCCCCTGTCGTCATCGACGAGCACGACGAAGCGTTCATCATGTTCACCTCGGGAAGCACCGGTGAACCCAAGGGTGTGGTGAACTCACACTTCACGTGGGGTTATGAGGGCATCTCGGCCGGTCTGGACATGGGTGACATCGCCTTCGGTGAGGTCTTCGCCCACGGCGCACCGCTGACCCACTTCTCCCATGCCTTCGTGATGCCGACCTTCGTGCGTGGCGGCACCAACGTCATGTTGCCTGCCCTGGACGTGGCGACCCTGCTGAGCAACATCCAACGCCACGAGGTGACCGCGACCGCGGTCGTGCCGACCATCATCTATCTCCTGCTGGACGATCCTCGCCGACCCGACTTCGATCTGTCGACGTTGCGCACCATGATCTACGCGGGCGCCCCGATCGCCCCCGAACGACTGCGCTCGGCACTGGAGACCTTCGGGCCGATCTTCATCCAGACTTACGCCGGCACCGAGCAGGGCTTCGTGTCCTGCCTGCGCAAGCACGACCACCGCGCCGATGACACGACGTGGGTGGCGCGGCTGGCCTCGGCGGGCCGCGCCCTACTCAACGTCGCGGTCGAGATCCGCGACGAGGACGGCCGGTCCCTGCCGGTCGGTGAATCCGGTGAAGTGTGCACCAAGCAAACCGGCCAGATGGACTCCTACCTGGATGCCTCCCGCAACGCCGAGGCCCTGCGGGAGGGCTGGATGCACACCGGTGACGTGGGCCGCCTGGACGACGACGGATACCTCTTCATCGTCGACCGCAAGCGGGACCTGATCGTCTCCGGCGGATTCAACGTCTTTCCCCGGCAGGTCGAGGACGTGCTGACCACTCATCCCTCCGTCGCCCAGGTCGCGGTCATCGGCGTGCCTCACGACAAGTGGGGGGAAGCGGTCCTGGCCGTCGTCGTGGCCAGAGCCGGAGTGACGGTCGGTGAGCAGGAACTCATCGATCACGTCAAAGCCGAGCTCGGGAGCGTGTGCGCGCCCAAGTCGGTGGTCTTCGTCGACGAGGTCCCGCTCAACGCCACCGGCAAGGTCGACAAGAAGTCCCTGCGAGAACCGTACTGGCAGGGCCAGTCGCGGCAAGTCGGATGAGTGAGAGAACACATGTCCCCCAACACGAGTGACTGCAGCCTCGCTCCGCGGCGGCTGCACATCGCCCTCGACTTCCTCACCACCCCGCGGTGGGTCGAACTGACCCCGTCTGCGGCCGCCGCGCGGGAAATGGTGCGCATCACCGCACCCGACCTGCGGGCTGCTCAACGAGCCACGACCGACATCCACGCCAACGCGCGGCGCACCGGTGACAAGGTCGCCGTTCTGGTCGACGTGGACGCCATGATCGCCGAGGACGCCCGCACGGCAATGGTTCAGATGGATCGTTACGACGCCCGCACCGGAGGCCCGACCCGCCCGGGCTCCCTACGCTACGTCGGTACCCCAGGTGGGTTGGCCGGACTGATCGGCGACGTGTTCACTGCCGGTGTCGCCGACGGCGTGACCCTGCGGCCACTGTCCCCCAACACGTTCGAGCACTTCCTCGACTGCACGCTGCCGGCGCTGGCGCGTTTCGGTGTGACCGTGGATCCCACCCGGATCAGGTTGCTCGAAGGATGCCGGCGACGACACCGCGCTGCGCGGGCCACGGCCACGCCTACCCGGAGCCGCCTCCCCGCCACGTACAGCGCCTAGACCACCAAGTCCAGCAAGGAGTACGCGATGTCCGCTTCACCCGACGACGCAGAAGGCGACCACGGACTCGACCCGGACGCCTATCGCGCTGCCCTGCGCCGCCATCCAGCGGGCGTCGCGATCGTCACGCTCACCTCCCCCGTCGGCCCGGTGGGGTTCACCGCGACGTCGTTTGCCTCGCTGTCGCTGCTTCCGCCGTTGGTGAGCTTCAACATCACTCACACCTCGTCAAGCATCGGCGCGCTGCGTCAAGCCGGTTCGATAATCATCCATCTACTCGGTGAGCACCAACTTCCCTTGGCGCAACGCTTTTCACGCAGTGCGGACCTGAGGTTCGCCGACCCATCGCTGTGGCGGACGCTGGACACCGGCGAACCAGTACTGCACGACACACCGACCTGGTTGCGCGTGGAGCTGCGCCAACTGCTCGCCGCCGGGGACTCGACACTGGTCATCGGATTCGTCACCCACGCGTATTGCGCGGACGAGACCGACGGCACTCCCCCGGCCCCGCTGATCTATCACCACGGCGCCTACCTACGTACCGCGCCGTTTCCCGCGTGAAGACGCCGGCGCTGACCGCCATGAATGCGCTCGAGGAGCTCATCGAGCAGTTGCACGCCGGACCTAGGGGTGCGAACGTCGCGGCGTTCTTCGACTTCGACGGCACTTTGGTGGAACCGAATGCCGCGCTGGCCGCCTATCGGCGCCAGGCCCGCCCCTGCAACGAGGCGGCGGCGCCGTTCGTGCGGGCCAGCCGGGGCGTCGATCGGGCGACCCTCGACGAGGCTGCTTTCAGCGCCCTGCTGGAAGAGGCCATCGGCGGCTGGGTGGGCCGTACCGAGGACGAAGTGACCGAATTCGGCGAGGAGCTGTTTACCCATGAACTCGCCGGCGCGCTGTTCTACGGTGGGTGGCGGTTGTTGCGCGTCCATCAGAACCTCGGACACACCGTCGTCATCGTTACCTCCGGGACATGGGCCGAAGCGACCCCGCTGGCGCGGGCGCTCGGAGTCGAGCACGTCCTGTGTACCCGTCTGGAGCTCGACGACGACGTCCTCACCGGACGCGTGGCCGGTCGACCGCTGTGGGGGGCGGGCAAACTCGCCGCGGTTGAGGACTTCGCGCAGTCTCGGGACGTCGATCTGCGGTTGAGCCACGTCTACGCCGACGGAGACGACGACATTGCGCTCCTCGAGTCGGTGGGTTCACCGCACCCGGTGAACC
>NZ_JBOGDD010001195.1:0-2775 GCF_050701675.1 Mycobacterium sp.
ACACATTCAAACGAGAAGGCCGAGAGTCGATAATCCCCGAACGCGGCGGCAGTATCGGACATGAATCGTACTTCATCTTCAAGACCTAAGAATAACAAGACTGTACAGATCTACTACATGGAGGTGATGGAGAACTCGGCGCCATCCTTGATGCCGGACGGCCAGCGCTGGGTGACCGTCTTGACCTTCGTGTAGAAGATGATCGACGCGGGACCGTGTTGGTTGAGATCGCCGAAGCCGGACCGCTTCCAGCCTCCGAAGGTGTGGTATGCCACCGGAACTGGGATCGGCACGTTGACGCCCACCATGCCGACCTGGACGCGGGAGACGAAGTCGCGCGCGGTGTCGCCGTCACGGGTGAAGATCGCGACGCCGTTGCCGTACTCGTGATCCGACGGAAGTGCCAGCGCCTCGGTGTAGTCCTTGGCGCGCACGATGCACAGCACGGGTCCGAAGATTTCGTCGGTGTAGATCGACATGTCCTTGGTGACGTGGTCGAACAGGGTCGGTCCGATGAAGTACCCGCCCTCCAGGCTGGCGTCACCGAAGGTGAGGTCATCGCTCGCGCGTTCGCGACCGTCGACCACGATCTCCGCGCCCGCTTCCACGCCCTGGCCGATGTAGTCCTTGACCCGCGCCAGCGCCGCTGACGTCACCAGCGGGCCGTAGTCGGCCTTGGGGTCGAGGCTGTGGCCGACGCGCAACTGGTTGATGCGCTCGACGAGCCTGTTACGAAGCCGTTGCGCTGTTTCTTCGCCGACGGGGACCGCGACGCTGATCGCCATGCAGCGTTCGCCCGCGCTTCCGTACCCCGCGCCGATGAGGGCGTCGACGGCCTGATCGAGGTCGGCGTCGGGCATCACGATCATGTGGTTCTTGGCGCCGCCGAAACATTGCGCACGCTTGCCGTTGGCCGCCGCGGTCGAATAGATGTACTGGGCGATGTCGGAGCTGCCCACGAAGCCGACGGCCTGGATGTCCGGGTTGTGCAGGATGGCGTCGACGGCCTCCTTGTCGCCGTGCACGACCTGGAAGACGCCCTTGGGCAGACCGGCTTCGAGGAACAGTTCGGCCAGCCGGACGGGCACGGACGGGTCACGCTCGCTGGGCTTGAGGATGAAGGCGTTGCCAGAGGCCAGCGCCGGACCCGCCTTCCACAGCGGGATCATCGCGGGGAAGTTGAACGGGGTGATACCCGCGACGACGCCGAGTGGCTGACGCAGCGAGTAGACGTCGATGCCGCCGCCCGCACCCTCGGTGTACTCGCCCTTGAGAAGGTGCGGGATGCCGATGGCGAACTCGATGACCTCGATGCCGCGCTGAATGTCGCCGCGCGAGTCGGGGACCGTCTTTCCGTGTTCGAGCGACAGCAGTTCGGCGAGCTCGTCGATGTTCTCGTTGACCAGCTGGACGAACTTCATCATCACCCGGGCCCGGCGCTGCGGATTCCAGGCGGCCCACCCCTTCTGCGCCTCGACGGCGATCGCGACGGCGGCGTCGACCTCGGCCGGCGAGGCCATGGGCACCTGCGCCTGGACCTCGCCCGTGCTGGGGTTCAGCACGTCGGCGGTGCGGCCGGACTGGCCTGCCACGCGCTGGCCATCGATGAAGTGCGAGATCTGTGCGGTCATTGGACTGTCCTTCGGCGAGAGATCACGATTACTAGGACATCCTAGTAATGCCGTTCGTCGTACGCAAGGACCAACGTGCGCCGACTGCCATTTTCGCCCGGCGCGTCGCGCACAAACACGCACGCTCGCGGGATGGGAGGGCTGGTCGCGGGGACCGGCTGTGAAGGTGCTGGGAATCATCGGCATTCCCTGCGTCGCCGGTCGCGTCCTTTGCTTCGGTGGAGATCGCGTCGGGGTGTAACCCGTGCCCCTATCCCATGTCGTACGGCCTCCCCGACGAAGACAGGCGACACGTGACGGCACGACGCGATCCCGCGCATCCGCGCGCCCTTCGGGTGGTGTCGTCCGACGACCGCTACCCGGACTGGGAAGCGGTCTACGAGGACAACGCCACCTGGGTGTACCGCACCATCTTCGCCAGGGTCGGCAATCGAGCGGACGCCGAAGACCTCACCGCCGAGGTGTTCCTCGCCGCGCTGCGGCCGCTGCGCCTGACCGCGACCGTCGCCGAGGTGCGCGCGTACCTCCGCGCCACGGCACGGACCGTGCTCGCCGCCCACTGGCGCCAGGCGATGGGCCGCGAGATCACCGAGATCGAGGACATCGCCGCGCCGCCCGAGAGTGAGGAGGCGATCAGCACGGCCCCGGACCGCGTCGCCGCAGTGCTGGACAGCCTTCCCGACAACTACCGCCGCATACTGGAATTGCGCTTCCTGCAGGGCCGGTCGATCAAGGAGTCGGCCGAGGAGATGGGCGTCAGCGTCGCCAATGCCAAGGTGCTGCAACATCGGGCGCTGAGGCTGGCGGCTCAGGTCAACGAGAAGGGCGGCTCATGAACGCGCGAGGGCTTCGCAGGTACGTCGACGACCTGCTGCGCGGCCGTCGGCCCAAGAGCTTCACTCCCGACGACTTCGAGGCGGCGCAGATGCGCACCGCCATCGAGTTGAATGCCGTGCGAACCGGGTCAGACGAGCCAAGTCAGAACTTCCTGAATGACCTGCACCGCAGGCTCGCCGAGCAGATGGACGACGAGCCGCAGACGCACGCCCCGTCGCCGAACTGGCTGTCCGCGAACCGCCGCCAGGTGATCGTCGGCACGTCTGCCGCCGCTACCGCCGCGGTGGCCGCGGTCTCCGTCGACCGG
>NZ_JBOGDD010001196.1:0-5706 GCF_050701675.1 Mycobacterium sp.
CTGAAGAGCTGGCACCAGTAGACCTCACCGGTCAGCGTGCCGGGAATGAAGCGCTCGATCTGCTCGGGCGTGCCGTGCTCGAGGATGGTCGGCGCCGCCCACCAGCCGATCGAGATGTCGGGCCGGACGACTCCGCCTGCGGACAGCTCCTGGTCGATCACCAGCTGCTCGGCCGGTGATGCCGCGCGGCCGTACGGCTTTGGCCAGTGCGGCGCCATGAGCCCCGTCTCGGCGAGGGCGGCTTGGCGCTTCTCCTCTGGCAGGGCGGCGATGTCGGCGACCGCGGCCGTCACCTCGGGTCGGATGTCGTCGGCATCGGCGACGTCGACGAACAGCTGACGGCGCAGACCGTCGCGCGTCAGTCCAGCGGTGCGGCGCAACCACTTTGGGCGGCCGCCGAGGAACTGCGCATTGGCATAGGCGCGTCGCATGTAGAGATGCGCATCGTGCTCCCAGGTGATGCCGATGCCGCCGAGCACCTGAATGCAGTCCCGCGCATTGAGCTTCTCCGCGTCGATGCCGACCGCACTGGCGACGGCAACGGCGATCGACAGCTGGGCGTCGTCGGCGTCGGTGGCCGCGCCCGCCGCGTCCGCGGCCGCGACGGCGATCTGCTGGGACCTCAACAGCATTTCGGCACACATGTGCTTTACGGCCTGGACGCTGCCGATCGGCTTGCCGAACTGCTCGCGAACCTTCGCGTATTCGGTCGCCACGTCCAGAAACCAGCGGGCCAGCCCGGCTGCCTCGGCGGCCAGCACGGTGGCGGTCAGGTCGACGACGCGTTGGTACGGCAGTTCGATCCTGGTGGCGGGAGCGGACGTCAGCTCGACGCTGGCCAGCGGCCGGGAGAAATCGGTGGCCTCAAGCCGCTCGACGGTGACGCCCGCCGCGGAGGCGTCGACGTAGACCCAGTCCTCACCTGCAGGCAGCACCAGAACGCCGTCGACAAGCCCGCCCAGCACGAACTTCGCCGAACCGGTTGCGGTGGTCCCGTCGAAGGTGATGTCCGAGCCGAGCGCGACACCCGCGGTGCGCCGTCCAGACGTGAGCCCGTCGAGCAGCTTCTCGTCGGTGATCAGCAGAGTTGCCAGCGCGGTCGTGGCAACCGGTCCTGGCACCAGCGCGGCCGCCGCCTCGTCGATCATCACGCAGAGGTCCTCGACGCCTGCGCCGGCACCGCCGAGCTCCTCGGGCACGGCGACCCCGAAGATGCCCAATTGCGCAAGGCCGTCGTAGGCCGCCCGCCAGGCGTCGGGCTCACCCTGCTCGACGGCGCGCACCGCGGCGATTGCGCCGGAGGACGCCGCCCACCCTCGCACCAGATCTCGCGCGGCAAACTGTTCTTCGCTGACGGTGGCTGATACCACCCCTGCTCGTGCCATCGTCGGCTACTCCTCAGCCTAGGGCGAGAAGGCCATGCTTCTCACTAGAACGTGTTCTAATGGTGACAGCGTTCTAACGTCAAGTCGACTGCCATTACAGCAGGACACGTCGATTGCCCGGGGGCACGGAGGTGGGAAATTTCTGAACTGCGTGCGTATCGTTTTCACTCTGTGCGTATGAAGAAGGAGCTGCCCGCCGCATGTCTGGGTCCTCAGTGTCAGCCAGGGAGCCGGCAGGCCCTAATTCGGGTTCGGGGTCTGATTCGACCGCCGGCCCTCGCCAGGTGATGAACGTGGCCGTCCTCGCCGAGTCCGAACTCGGGTCCGAAGCACAGCGGGAACGCCGCAAGCGCATTCTCGACGCCACCCTCGCCATCGCCTCAAAGGGTGGCTACGAGGCAGTTCAGATGCGTGCCGTGGCCGAACGCGCCGACGTGGCCGTAGGCACGCTCTACCGCTACTTCCCGTCCAAGGTGCACCTGTTGGTGTCCGCCCTTGGCCGTGAGTTCGAGCGCATCGACGCCAAGACCGACCGCGCCTCCCTCGCCGGCGGCACCCCGTATCAACGGCTGAACATCATGGTCGGCAAGCTCAACCGCTCGATGCAGCGCAACCCGCTACTGACCGAGGCCATGACTCGCGCATTCGTGTTCGCGGACGCCTCGGCCGCTGGTGAGGTAGATCACGTCGGCAAGCTGATGGACTCCATGTTCGCCCGCGCGATGAGCGAAGGCGAACCCACCGAGGACCAGTTCCACATCGCGCGCGTCATCTCCGACGTGTGGCTGTCCAACCTCCTGGCGTGGCTGACCCGGCGGGCTTCGGCGACGGACGTCAGCAAGCGACTGGACCTGGCCGTCCGGCTGCTCATCGGCGACGGCGAGCACCCTAAGATCTGACCGGTGGGCAGGAGCGAGAGCGACCCGGGGGATGTTCCGGTGGGCATACCGGCAGAGCTCTCAGCGGCACTCGATGCCGTCGCGGCGACTCGGCACCTGCTCGTCACGTCCGACTTCGATGGAACCCTCTCGCCCATCGTGAACCACCCCGCCGACGCGCGCCCGCTGCCCGCGGCCGCCGCCGCGATGACGGCACTAGCCGAGCTGCCGTCGACGTCGGTCGCCTTGATTTCCGGTCGCGCACTGAGCGTCCTGCGCGAGCTGTCGGGCGCCCCGCCGAGCGTGCACCTGGTGGGTAGCCATGGCGCGGAGTTCGATACCGGTTTCGCACACGAGGTCGATGAAGCGCTGCTGGGAAGGATCACCACCGCGCTCGACTCCATCGCGGCGAACCGGCCAGGGATCACCGTGGAGACCAAGCCTGCCAGTGTGGCGCTGCACGTCCGAAATGCTTCGGTCGCCGACGGGGACGCCGCGCTCGACGAGGCTCGCGCAGCTTCGCAGGCCTGGGATGCGCACCTCACCGAGGGCAAGGCGGTGCTCGAGTTCGCCGTCATCTCCACCGACAAGGGCGAGGCCGTTGACATCCTTCGCGAGCAGACCGGGGCAACGGCGGTGGTGTTCTTCGGCGATGACGTCACCGACGAGAAGGCGTTCCGCCGGATGCGCGACGCGGACGTCGGCGTGAAGGTCGGGCCGGGAGAGACGCTGGCGGACTATCGAATCGGCTCACCCGAGGACGTCGCCGCCGCGCTGGCCTACCTGCTGGATCGGCGCTAGACCGCAGGGCCGGACGTGCGCCCCCTGACCAGCTCGGTGTCGAGTACTTCCACCACCGGTAAGCCCGACCGCGGCGGATTGTGCAGCAGGTATCCCGCGCGTCGTCCCTTCTCGATGCTGGGCTGCTTGACCGTCGTCAACCCGCGGGCCAGGGCGTCGGGGATCCCGTCGAACCCGGTCACCGTCATCTGTCCGGGAACGTAGATACCATGTGCGCGTAGGTAATCCATCGCCGAGACCGCAAGAACGTCGGACGTGCACAGCAGCGCGGTGATGCGTGGGTTGACTTCGAGCGCAACCTCCGCGGCCGCCCCACCCGACGTCGGCCTGTGCTCGTAGCTCTCCACCACGGTCAACGAATCCGGTTGCAGCCCAGCCGCCTTCATGGCGTCGTATACACCGTGAATGCGCTCGCGCTGCACGTGGAAGTGGGGTGTCTGCACACGTTCGGGGTCGGCGACCGCAGGTTTGGCCTCGGCATGGGGCCAGTCGCGTCCCAGCCTCATCGTGAGCACGCCGAGATCGCGGTGCCCGAGCCCGATGACGTACTCGGCAACGCTTCGCATGGCCGCACGGTCGTCGATGCTCACCCGCGACGTGCCCGGCACGTCCTTCGGCTGGTCGACGACCACGATGGGCAGCGCGCGCTGTGCGACGACCGGGAGGTACGGGTCGTCGTCGGACGCCGAGTAGACGACGAACCCGTCGACGCCTGCCGACAACACTGCGGCGGTTCCGTCGCTCACGCTCCGGTTCGGCCCCGCGGCGACGAGCAGCAAGCCCTGTCCCGCCGCCTCACACGATTCGGCGAGTCCGGCGACGAAGTCCAGGGCGGCGGGGTCGCTGAAGGAATAGTTGAGCGGTTCGGTGAGGATCAGGCCGACGGCCCCGGCGCGGCGGGTGCGCAGTGAGCGGGCCACCGGATCGGGTCCCGCGTAACCCAACCGCTTCGCAGTGGCCAATACGCGCTCGCGAAGATCGGCCGAGAGTTGATCGGGCCGGTTGTAGGCGTTGGAGATCGTGGTGCGCGAAACCTTGAGTTCTGCAGCCAGCGACGCGAGGGTAGCTCGCCGGCGCGGAGCAGGACCTCTGGACATGTTTCATGACGCTAGCGGATTCGCTGCGTATCACCGTGCCAACGCGGCGGGCCCGCCTCTAGGAGACCAAGCCGTAAACCTCGGGATGCACGCTGGTGATCACCCGCACGGTGCCGTCCATGACGTCGGCGACGTAGATCGTCCGGCCGTCGGGCGTGGCCGTCATCAACCCCGGTTGGATGCCGACGCCGATAGTCTCGACGGGCTGATTGCTGGTCACGTCGATCACGGTGACGCTGCCGCAGTTGACGTTGCTCACGTACAGCCGGTCGCCGCGAACGATGAAGTCCACCGGCGCTGCGCCGCCGGGGATCGCGTCGATCGCACGGGTGACGGGATCGACGTCCACCACGGTGTTCACCGACCTGTCGATGACGGTGAGCGCGTTGGTGGCCGAGTCGGCGACGTACAGCCGGCCTCCGACGACGGCGGCGAAGTACGGATACCCGGTAACACCAATGAGATTGGTGCCCGGCGCTTCGATCGTGTCGACCGCGGTGTTGGTGGCCTGGTCGAAGACCGCGACCGTGCCGCCCACATAGTTGGTGACATAGACGCGGTCGGCGGTGGCGGCGACGCCGAACGGATCGCCCCCGATGGGGATCCTGGCGAGTTCGGTGTTGTCGTTCAGGTCGATCACCGACACCGTCCCAGCGTGATCGGCCACGTACAGACGGTCCCCGCTGACCTCGAGGCCGAACGGGGTGGCACCGACGTCGATTTGGTCGACGACCGTGTTGGTTGCGACGTCGACGACGGACACGGTGCCGTCACCGGCGTTGCCGACGTAGAGCGAGTGGCCACTGACGGCAAGGGCGAACGGCGTGCTGCCGACCTCGATGGATCCGACGACCGCCTTGGTAGAGGTGTCGATCATCTTGACGAAGCCATTGCCCCCCAGGTCGTCGGCGCTGTTGAGGACGTACAACCGGTCCCCGACGACGGCCATGCCGTAGGTGAGTCCGTCACCCACGTCGATGGTGTCGGTCACGGCTGCCTCGGCGGGGGTCACGGGCGCGCTGACGGCGGCCTTCGTGCCGTCAGAGGCGACCGCCGAGCCCGTCACCTGGTCGATCCGATCGACTGTCGCGGTGGCTACCTCAGATGCCGTGCCCACCAACTCGGTCTGCCGCGGAGCGGCCACCAGACCGGGTCGTTCGTTCACCTCAGCGCTCTCGGATTGCCTTCGCGCCCAGGCGAGTATCGCCCAAAGGGTGGGCTCCTGCACAGGGCCGCTGGGGACGGGCACGGCGAATGGGGCCAACACCGCCGCCAGAACGCTCGTGACGATGCGCAGCGACACCAGCGGCGGATGGGACTCGGTGTCCACACCGGAATCCCTTCGGGCCGACAAAGTTTCGGTGCCGTGGGGGGTATCGGTCGCCGCGTGTCCTTCGGCGGAGGCGGCTGACGCGGCTGAAACACCTGATGCAGCTGACGCGGCGGACCCGACGCCCCCGCTGAGCATCTCGGGCACGCCCGGGATGGCCGAGATCGTGTGTACGACGAGCCGATTCGGCCGTGGCACGACTGGGTGTCCGGGGC
>NZ_JBOGDD010001197.1:0-2880 GCF_050701675.1 Mycobacterium sp.
ATCGCGAGTGAGGATCGCAGCGAGGAACGAGCGAGGACCGGAGCGAGGGGGAACCGAGAAATGAGCACAGACGTCTGGACGACGCCCGAACGCGAACAGCTCCGAAAGACGGTGCGGGCCTTCGCCGAACGAGAGATCCTGCCCAACGTCGACGAATGGGAACGCTCCGGTGACCTGCCGCGCGAGCTGCACCTCAAGGCCGGTGCGGCGGGCCTGCTCGGCGCGGGCCTGCCCGAGTCGGTCGGCGGGGGTGGCGGCGACGGCGCCGACGCGGTGGTCATCTGCGAGGAGATGCACCAGTCGGGCGCGCCAGGCGGCGTCTTCGCGTCGCTGTTCACGTGCGGCATCGCGGTGCCGCACATGATCGCCTCCGGCGACGAGCGGCTGATCGAGACCTATGTGCGGCCGACGTTGCGCGGTGAGAAGATCGGCGCGCTCGCCATCACCGAACCCGGCGGCGGCTCCGACGTCGGGCATCTCACCACCAAGGCGGTCCGCGACGGCGACGACTACATCGTCAACGGCGCGAAGACCTACATCACCTCCGGGGTGCGGGCCGACTACGTGGTGACCGCCGCGCGCACGGGCGGCCCAGGCGCGGCCGGGGTGTCGCTGATCGTGATCGACAAGGGCACACCGGGATTCGAGGTCACCCGCAAGTTGGAGAAGATGGGCTGGCGGTCCTCGGACACCGCCGAGCTGTCCTACACCGACGTCCGCGTTCCCGTCGCCAACCTGATCGGCGCCGAGAACAGCGGTTTCCTGCAGATCGCCGGGGCGTTCGTGAGCGAGCGCGTCGGGCTGGCGGCGCAGGCGTACTCCAGCGCGCAGCGCTGTCTGGACCTGACCGTCGAGTGGTGCCGCAACCGGGAGACCTTCGGCAAGCCGCTGATCGCCCGACAGCAGGTGCAGAACACGCTCGCCGAGATGGCGCGCCGGGTCGACGTCGCGCGGGTGTACACCCGCTATCTGGTCGAGCGGCAGCTCGCCGGTGACACCAACCTCATCACCGAGGTGTGCCACGCCAAGAACACGGCGGTCGAGTCCGGCGAGTGGGTGGCCAATGCGGCCGTGCAGCTGTTCGGCGGCATGGGCTACATGGCGGAATCCGAGGTCGAGCGGCAGTACCGCGACATGCGCATCCTGGGCATCGGCGGCGGAACCACCGAAATCCTCACCAGCCTGGCCGCCAAGACACTTGGATACCAGTCATGAGCCAAGCGAGAAGCGGAGCGGATCGCGCATGACCCAAGTCAAGTCACTCCTCGACCCGAAGTCCGTCGCGTTCACCGATGCGGCCGAGGCGATGGCCACCAAGCTCACCGAGCTCGACGCCGAGCACGCCAAGGCGCTGGCCGGCGGCAGCGCCAAGTCCGTCGAGCGCCACCACGCCCGCGGCAAGCTGACGCCACGCGAACGCGTCGAGCTGCTCGTCGACCCCGATTCCCCGTTCCTGGAGCTGAGCCCGCTGGCGGCGTGGGGCAGCGAATTCCACGTCGGGGCCAGCGTGGTGACGGGGATCGGCGTCGTCGAGGGGGTCGAGTGCCTCATCGTCGCCAACGACCCGACCGTCAAGGGCGGCACCAGCAACCCGTGGACGTTGCGGAAGATCCTGCGCGCCAACCAGATCGCCAGGGAGAACCGGCTACCGGTGATCTCACTCGTCGAGTCGGGCGGCGCCGACCTGCCGACGCAGAAGGAAGTCTTCATTCCCGGCGGTCAGATGTTCCGCGACCTGACGCGGCTCTCGGCGGCCGGCATCCCGACGATCGCCCTGGTGTTCGGCAACTCGACCGCCGGGGGCGCCTACGTGCCTGGCATGTCCGATCACGTGGTGATGATCAGGGAGCGCTCGAAGGTGTTCCTCGCCGGGCCTCCCCTGGTCAAGATGGCCACCGGCGAGGAGTCCGACGACGAGTCTCTTGGCGGGGCCGAGATGCACGCCCGCACTTCGGGTCTGGCCGACTACCTCGCCAACGACGAACTCGACGCCATCCGCATCGGTCGCCGCATCGTGGCCAGGCTGAACTGGCACAAGGCGGGCCCGGCGCCAGGCCCTGTCGCCGAACCGCTGTTCGACGCCGACGAGTTGATCGGCATCGTGCCCGCCGACCTGCGGGTGCCGTTCGACCCGCGCGACGTGATCGCCCGCATCGTCGACGGCTCCGAATTCGACGAGTTCAAGCCGCTTTACGGCGGTTCGCTGGTGACGGGCTGGGCCACGCTACACGGCTATCCGATCGGCATCCTGGCCAACGCGCGCGGCGTGCTGTTCAGCGAGGAGTCGCAGAAGGCCACCCAGTTCATCCAGCTGGCCAACCGCTCCGACACGCCACTGTTGTTCCTGCACAACACGACCGGCTACATGGTGGGTAAGCAGTATGAAGAGGGCGGCATGATCAAGCACGGCTCGATGATGATCAACGCCGTGTCCAATTCGACGGTGCCGCACCTCTCGCTGCTGCTCGGCGCGTCCTACGGCGCTGGTCACTACGGGATGTGCGGGCGGGCCTACGATCCGCGCTTCCTGTTCGCCTGGCCCAGCGCGAAGTCCGCGGTGATGGGCGGCGCCCAGTTGGCGGGCGTCATCTCGATCGTCAGCCGCGCGGCCGCCGAGGCCCGCGGCCAGCAGGTCGACGAGGACGCCGACGCCGCCCTGCGAGCCGCGATCGAGGGCCAGATCGAGGCCGAGTCGTTGCCGATGTTCCTGTCGGGCAGGATGTTCGACGACGGTGTGATCGATCCGCGCGATACCCGCACCGTGCTGGGAATGTGTCTGTCCGCCATCGCCACTGGCCCGATCGAGGGGACGTCGAACTTCGGCGTCTTCCGGATGTGAGCGCCCCCATGTCAGCGATTTCGGCGCGCTCAGTGGCGGTG
>NZ_JBOGDD010001198.1:0-21107 GCF_050701675.1 Mycobacterium sp.
GGCGATGCCAGGGGGATCATCCCTTGACCAGCGCGCGCTCGATGATCGGTGACAGGTCCAGTCCGGTGGGCAGCGTGCCGAACGCACCGCCCCATTGACCGCCAAGCCTGCTGGCCAGGAACGCCTCCGCGACCGCCGGGTG
The DNA here is from genome assembly GCF_050701675.1 of Mycobacterium sp. Lineage (GTDB taxonomy): Bacteria > Actinomycetota > Actinomycetes > Mycobacteriales > Mycobacteriaceae > Mycobacterium. The sequence continues at coordinate 143 of NZ_JBOGDD010001198.1, forward strand.
GCCGTACCGCACCAGCAGGGAGCCCTGCAGCGCGAGCGAGATGTCCTCGGCCACCTTGCGAGCTCGGTACTGGATGGTCTCCAGGTCGTCGAGTTCCGCGCGCAGCGACCCCACGTGTGCGTCCAGTCGGGGATCCTGGCCCGTCGTCCCGCCCAACTCGTCGAACAGCACGTCGACACACTCCGGACGGGTTGCCATGGCGCGCAACGTATCCAGTGCGCTGACGTTGCCGGAGCCCTCCCAGATGCCCATGAGCGGCGCTTCACGGTACAGCCGCGGCATGCCCGACTCCTCGACGTAGCCGTTGCCGCCTAGACACTCCATCGCCTCGGCCGCGTGCGGGGTGGCGCGCTTGCACACCCAGTACTTGCCTGCGGCCAGGCCGATCCGACGCAGGAGGGTTTCACGTTCGTCGCCGCGCACGGCCGCATCGGTGGCGCCTGCCATCCGCATCGCCAACGTGGTGGCGGCCTCGGCTTCGACCGCGAGGTCGGCGAGCACGTTGCGCATCAGCGGTTGGTCTATCAGATACGCGCCGAACGCCTTTCGGTGCTGGGCGTGGTGGATCGCCCGCGCCAGGCCGGTCCGCATGCTGGTGGCACTGCCAAGGGTGCAGTCGAGGCGGGTGAGGTTGACCATCTCGATGATGGTCGGCACGCCGCGCCCCTCCTCGCCGACGAGCCACGCGGTCGCGCCGTCGTACTCGACCTCGCTGGATGCGTTGGCGTGGTTGCCGAGCTTGTCCTTGAGTCGCTGCAGGAACATCCGGTTGCGCGAGCCGTCGGGCAGTACGCGCGGCAGGAAGAAGCAACTCAACCCGCCCGGCGCCTGCGCGAGCACCAGGAAGACGTCGGACATCGGAGCCGACGTGAACCACTTGTGTCCGGTCAGGCCGAACGTGCCGTCGCCGTTCGGAGTCGCCTCCGTGGTGCCTGCACGGACGTCGGAGCCGCCCTGCTTCTCGGTCATCGACATCCCTGCGGTGATGCCCGCCTTGGTCGTCGGGACCCTCAGGTCGGGGTCGTAGGTCCGGCTGGTGAGCAGCGGCTCGTAGAGGGCCGACAGTTCGGGGTTGTGCCGCAGCGCGGGAACCGCGGCGTAGGTCATCGAGATCGGGCAGATGTGGCCCGCCTCCGGCGTCCACACCGACGTCTTCGCGGCGCGCACGACATGGGCCCCGACCCGGTCGTCGGCCCACGGGGCGGCGTGCAGGCCGCGGCCCACCGCCACCGTCATCAGTTCGTGGTAGGCGGGGTCGTACTCGACCTCGTCGATGCGGTGGCCGTAGCGGTCGTGGGTACGCAGCAGGGGCTGGTTGCGGTCGGCCAGCTCGCCCCAGCGCTGGGCTTGGCTGCTGCCCGACAGCGCGCCGAGCTCGAAGACCTCGTCGACGCCCCACTCGCCGCCCTCGCGGATGAGCGCCTCGGCGAGCACCGGCGACGTCGCTGGGTTGTAGTCCTCCAGCGGAGGGACCTGATTGGTGACGACGTGCGTGTCAGACATACCACCACTGTTACACTTTCTCGACAACTGCACAAGACTCGTAACAGGTCGCCCGCCCCCAATCGCGCGAGCGTGCGCGTCTGAACGCGACACGCCGTGCCCCGACGTGCGAAGGCGCACGCTCGCGAGCAAGGTGATCGGTGTGAAACCCAACTCCGTCGTGCATGCCGCGGCCATCGAGCTCGACCACGAGACGGTGCCCGCCGATCAGTCCGTCGGCGGCGTGCCGACCACGGGAGCGATTGCGCTGGACGAGTTCGGCGGTCTCGAGGTCGGGGTGTGGGAGATGACGCCAGGCGTCATGACCGACGTGGAAGCCGACGAGGTGTTCGTCGTGCTGGCCGGGTCAGCGACTGTCGAGTTCGGGGACGGCGCTCCGATGCTGCACATCGCCCGCGGCGACGTCGTCCGGTTGGCGGCGGGCGCCGAGACCGTCTGGACCGTCACCGAGACACTCCGCAAGGTGTATCTCACCGGCGGCTGACTCGAGAGACCGCTTCCGGCGCGCCTCGTAACGGACCGACGCCGTCACCACGACTGCCGCGAGCGCCCAGCCAAGCAGGATGTCGACGACGTAGTGCTCGGCGGTGTACACCAGCGTGAACGCCATGATCAGCGGATAGGCCACCAGCAGCGGCCGCCACTTGCGACGGACGCGGGTCCACAGGAATGCCGACACCGCGGCGGTCAGTCCCGCATGCAGTGAAGGAATCGCTGCGACCAGGTTGACACTGGCCTGGCCCTGATCGATCAGGGCAGTGGCCGAGTGCAGGTGCAGATTGCCCCAGCCTCGCCCGACGATGCGCTCGACCCAGGCGTTGGCACCGTCCTGGTTGGTCGACATGGCACCGAGAAGTCCCCCGTCCGCCACTCCGCGCGGCGAGCCGAACATGCACTGCGGGGCCGACGGGCCACCCGTGACGTCATCGGCCGTGCACCGGGCCGCCGCCCAAGGCGGCGCTGCCGGTATCAGCGCGTAGATCGCCAGACCCGCGAACGACAGCCCGACGAACAGTCGGACGAACGCCTTCCATTCGTTGCGGTTGCGCATCCACAGCACCGCAGCCACCACGTACGGCAGGACGAAGAACGACATGTAGACGGTGCTGATGACGACTTCCCACCACGGCGGCTGGGGCAGCTTGAGGCGTTCCTGCAGCCACACCGTCGGCATGTGCCCGAAGAACAGCCAGCGATCGGCGTCAGCCTGCCACTGCCACAGCGTCGGCCGCCCGAGCAACGTGGCGGCACCCCTGCTGAAGTCGTAGGCGAAGAGCACCAACGCAAACGGCAGCCAGTCCCTGACCACGTAAAGGACGCGACGCCCCTGACCGATGCTGGCCGCGGCCAGACCGGTGCAGATGTAGAGCAGCAACAGCTCTCGATTGAAGGCGAACCCATTGGTCGCCGTCCGATACCCCACGACAACTACCCAGACCGTCACCGCCACCCACCGCACGACACGCAGTCGCCGTTCACGCGGATCGGTAGCCGGCTCGGAATGCGTCAACGCAATTGACGACTGGTCAAGTGCGGACACACGGGCCTTTCGGAAGTCGGCAGAGGCGAACCCTCGCCGATCACCCTAGTTAACCGCTGCACAACCTGGCGTTTGAACGCCGTTTGCCTTGGAAAACCGTAATCAAACGTTGTCGCGCAGGAAGGCGATGTCGTCCTTGCGGCCCTCGTCGGAGGTCTCGCAGATGACGGGCGCGTCGGCCGCCTTCACGACCGCAACGAGAAGTTGCGGATCGATCTGGCCACTGCCGAAGTTGGCGTGCCGGTCCGCGCCCGAACCCGCCGCGTCACGGGAGTCGTTGCAGTGCACCAGGTCGATCCGTCCGGTGATGGCCTTGATCCGCTCGACGGCATCGATCAGTGCCTCACCTGCGGCCCACGCGTGGCAGGTGTCGAGACAGAACCCAATCCCCTTGTCTCCGATGTGGTCCCACAGCCGTGCAATGGTGTCGAAGTGACGTGCCATCGCGTGCTCGCCGCCCGCGGTGTTCTCGAGGTACACCGGAACGTCGGTCTTCAGACTGTCCAGCGCCTTGACCCAGCGCTCGAACCCGGCCTCCATGTCGTTGTCGTCGGCGTGGCCGCCGTGCACGATGACCGCCGTCGCACCGATCTCGGCGGCCGCGTCGCAGGTGTCCTGGAGGATCTTGCGCGACGGGATGCGCACGCGGTTGTTCGCCGACGCCACGTTGATCAGGTACGGCGCATGCACGTAGAGCGGCACGCTCGACGCACGTAGCACGTCGGCGTCCTCACGCGGCTTCGGCTTCTTCCAGCTCTGCGGGTTGCCCAGGAAGAACTGCACCACCTCGGCGCCCTCGGACTGGGCTGCGGCGAGGGGGTCTTCGTCGTGAACGTGCGAACCGATCAGCATCAGGCCAGTTTAGTGATGGGACCGACAACCTCAGGTCAGTGGCGTGCCCGCCATGGCCGGGCCGATGGTGACAGTGCGCTGCGGGTCGGGCACCCCCAGCAGCGTGCCGTCGTGTTCGACGGCGGTCGCACCGAATCGCAACGCATTGGCCAGTCCCTCGGCACCGCCGGAGGGCGCGGCGAGGAAACCGGCGAGGAATGCGTCGCCCGCCCCGACGGTGTTGACGACCCGGCCTGCGGGCGCGGTCCCGTGCAGGGCTTCTGGTAGGTCGGCGTCGACCAGAATCGCTCCGTCGCCACCGAGGCTCACCAGCACCGTACGCACGCCGCGGGCCAGCAGCACGTGTGCCGCAGCCGTCACGTCGCCGACGGTGCGCAGCGTGGCGCCGAGCGTCTCGGCGAGCTCCTCGGCGTTCGGTTTGATCAGCTGCGGCAGCCCGCCACGGGCGTTGTCCAACACGGCCTTCAGCGCGCTGCCGGACGCGTCCACCGCCACCCGCCGTCCCGCGGCGCTGGCATCGGCCACGGCGCGCGCAAGCCTGGTCGCCGGGAAACCCGTGGGCAGGCTGCCCGCCCACAGCGTCCAATCGCCCGCATCGCCGACCGCCAGCGCTGCCGCACAGAGCGCCTCGATCTCCTCACGGGACAGCGCGGGGCCTGGCTCGTTGACCTTGGTGCTGCGCCCGTCGGCTTCGACGAGGGAGAGATTGCTGCGCACCGGCTGCGCGATGGGTACGCCGACGGTGTCGAGCCCGAGGACGTGGAGCCTCTCGACGATCTCGTCACCGGTGGCGCCGCCGACCGGCAGCACGGCGCACACGTCGACGCCTGCACCGTGCAGAGCGAGCGCGACGTTGACGCCCTTTCCGCTCGGCTCCGTCATGCTGGTGGTCGCCCGATTCACGCTTCCCGGCGCGAGCCGCGGCAGGTGCAGCGTGCGGTCGAGGCTCGGGTTGGGTGTGACGGTCACGATCATCGGTCGGCCACCTCGACGGCGATGTCCGCGGCCCGCAATCGGCTTCGATGGTCTGCGGTGGCCGCGGCATCGGTGATCAGCACGTCGACGTCGGACAGGGTGGCGTGGCGCGCGAGGCTCTCGTGGCCGAACTTGCTGGAGTCGACGAGGAACACCCGCTGGCGCGCCGCGGCCAGCATCTGGTGCTTGACCGCGGCCTCCTCGGCGTCGGGCGTGGTAAGCCCACGTTCGAACGACAGGGCGTTGGTGCCAAGGAACGCCACGTCGACGTTGATCGCGGCCAACGCCTGCACGGTGAGCGCGCCGACGCCCGCCATCGTCGGCGTCCGGATCCGTCCGCCGAGCGTCACGACGGGGATGCCCCGTCGGTGCAGTGTCGCCCCGACCGGCATCGAGTTGGTGTAGACGACGAGTGCGGCTTCCGTTGGCAGTATTTCGGCGAGCGCCAGCGTGGTGGTGCCGGCGTCGAGCAGCAGTGAGGCACCGTCCGGCACGAAGTGCAGGGCCCGGTTGGCGATGGCGGACTTCTCCGCCGTCCGCTCGCCGCGGTCGGTGACGTTCGGCTCGGCGCGGCTGGGCTCCCGGGGTACGGCACCGCCGTGTACCCGTCGCAGCAGTCCGCGGGTTTCCAGGAGCGCGAGATCCTTGCGCACACTTTCGGCACTGATGCCGAAACGCACTGTCAATCGGCTACTTTCGACACGTCCCGCCTCATCGAGCAGGCGTAGCACCTCGGCGTGCCGCTCATCGGCGAACCACGTGCGCGCGGTCACGGTTCACCCAGGTGGTCGGCCACGCCGATCGCACCACGAGCTCGTGCGGCGAGGGTGGCCGCACCGAGGGTGCCCGCCTCCTCGACGGCCGAGACGTCCAGTGGTCCGAATCGAGAGGCTTTGGCGCGCATCACTTCTGCGCTGTGCCGCCATCCCCCGGTGACCACGACGCGCACCGCGGGGCCGACGACGTCGTCCATCGTGCGGTGTAGCGCCAGCGCCTCGTCGGCGGCCGCGGCCACCACCTCCCGCCACTGCGCACCGGGGCCGGCATCGGGCGCACGTTCGGCGGCGGCGTCGAGATCGGCAACGTCGGCGGGGTCGACGCCGAGCCGTTCCAGCGCACGCAGCTGCGCCAACCCACCCTCCGTGCCGCCAAGCAGACTCCAGTGCCCGGATTCGATGCTCGGGTCCGTCGTGATGCCTGCGGCCGCGAGCCTGGCTATGTCGCCGCGGGCGGGAACCGGGGCGATCGTGCGGACCAGCGCTTCGGCCGTGCCCGACGAATCCAGTTCGTGGCCGGGCGCGGTGGCGCGGGCGCCGAGGGCGGACGCCTGGTGATCGTGTCCGGCCAGCGTGAGCACGGCACCGCGAAGGAGCGGATGCACTGCCGCGGACGTGATCACACCGACCGGCACACCCGCTGCGACGAGCGGAGGCATCAGCCCGCGGGTGGCGCCCGACCAGTCGAGCGCGTCGTCCCACCAATCGCGCGCCGTCACGTCCAGCCAACCGGTGCGACCGGCCAGAGACAGCTCGAGAACCGGGTCGCCGCCAAGTCGCCGCACCACCCACCCGCCGACGTCGAAGCGAATCGTCGCGTCGCGGCTGGCCGGCTCGTGGCGCAGCAGCCAGCGGTGCTTGGTCAGCGAGAACTGGCCCCGCAGGGGCTTTCCCGCAATGCCACCGAAGGCATCGGGACCGATGGTCGCGGCGAGGTCGGCCACCTCGTCGTCGTCACGGTCGTCATGCCAGGCGATGACGGGAGCCAATGGGCGCTCGCGGGCATCGGTGAGCACCCCCGATTCGCCCATGCTGGTGATGCCGACCGCCAGGACCGACACACCCGCAGCTTGCGCCGCGAGATTCAGCGCGTCGAAGGCGCTGCGGCACAGCGTTTCCGCGTCGGTTTGCGTGCCGAACGGGCCGGTGTCCCACGACGTCGCGGCTCGCCCGGATCCGAGCACCGCGCCGTCGGCGTCGTAGATCACGGCCTTGCTCGACGTCGTGCCGACGTCGAGTCCGGCGAATGCCGCCATTTCACTCCCGCCCATTGCCTGAATTGGGTTTGCGTGGATATGGTTGCGTATCGTTGGAGGTATCGTCAAGCCCTGAAGGAGCCTCATGCCGCTGGTCGCCACGGCCGAACTCGTCGCAGGCGCCGCGAAGCGCAGCGGCGGCATCGCGGCCTTCAACGTGATCACCCTCGAGCATGCCGAGGGCATAGTCGCAGGCGCGCAACGGATGTCAGTTCCGGTGATCCTGCAGGTGAGCGAGAACACCGTGGCCTTCCACGGCGCCCTTCGCCCGCTGAGCGCCGCACTGGTCGCGCTGGCCACCGACGCCCGGGTACCGGTCAGCCTGCATCTCGATCACGTCGAGGCGCGCGATCTCTGGGAGCAGGCAGCGGCGGCCGGCTACTCGTCGGCGATGGTCGACGGCGGCGCGCTACCGTACGACGGCAACGTCGCCGTCACGGCCGAGGCCGTCGCACTACTGCACGGACAGGGCCTTGCGGTCGAGGCGGAGCTCGGCTACGTCGGAGGCAAGGACAGTCAGGCGACCAACGCGCATGCCCCCGGCGTCCGCACGGACCCAAGACAGGCTGCCGAATTCGTCAATGCGACAGGCGTTGACGCACTGGCCGTGGCGGTCGGGAGCTCACACGCCATGACCACCAGGACCGCCGAACTCGACGTCGACCTCATCGCGGCATTACGCGAGGCGGTACCCGTGCCGCTGGTTCTGCACGGCTCGTCCGGGGTGCCCGACGACACGCTGCGCGCCGCGGTGCGGGCAGGCATCGTCAAGGTGAACGTCGGGACTGCGCTCAACATCGCCTACACCGGGGCGGTGCGGACGGCGTTGACGGCCGACGGCGCAACGGAAGTCACCGACCCGCGCCGGGCATTGCGCTCGGCACGGGCCGCGATCGCCGACACCGTCGCGCACCTGCTCGACGTCGTCAGCGGCTGAGCTCAGCACTCGGACTTGTAGGCCGCGGCACCGCCTTCACCGTCGAGGTTGTCCTTGGTGATGATGGTGAAACCGGTCTGCACGTTGCGGGTGTTCTGGCCGCCGTCCAGTGCGGTCACCGCTTCGTCCACACCGAATTTGCCGATGGCGCCTGGGTCCTGAGCCACCAGTGCCTGCACGGTGCCTTCCCGCAGCGCCTTGATCTGGTTGGGTCCGGCGTCGAAGCCGACGACCTGCACCTGCCCGCTCTTGCCCGCCTGCTTGATGCCGGTGGCCGTGCCCTCGGCCGCGAACAGGTTGACCGCGAAGACGCCGACCAGATCGGGATCCCTCTGCAACTGTGCGCTGACCAACTGCGCCGCGGTGGCGGGGTCGTTGTGGTCGTACTGGATGCCGACGTAGGTGAACTTCGGGTCGGCCTTGACGGCGTCCTCGAACCCCTTCCCACGAGCGTCGGTCGTCGAGACGCCGGGCTCCAGGCCCATCACCATCACCTTGCCGCCCTCGGGATGCAGTTGCTTGATGGCGTCGAATGCCGCAGCGCCGCCGCCCTCGTTGTCACTTGCGATGGCCGACACCGCGAACGACGGATCGGTAGTGGTGGTGTCCACCAACACGACCTTGACGCCGGCCGCGGCCGCCTGCTCGAGCGGCTGCTGCAGCGCCTGAACATCGGTCGGGGCAATCAACAGCGCGTCGGGCCTGCTGGCGATGATCGAGTCGAGGATCGGCCGCTGCAGTGTGGGGTCGAACTTCTGCGGGCCCTGCGTGTTGACCGTTACGCCGAGTTTGGCGGCCTCGTCCTGCGCACCACACTGCATGGTGATGTAGAACTGGTCACCCACCACACCCTGCAGGAGCGCGATCTTGTAGTCCTTACCGGCTTTTGGCGGTGCGGTCACCGTGGTGGCGGATGCCGCCGACGACGCGCCCGCCTCCGCCGACGTCCCACTCGGCTCGGACTGCGGTTTCGACGACGTACACGCGGCCACCGGCAGTGCGAGCGTCATGACCCCCGCGACGAGCAAGAGACGCTTACGGAACATGTGCTTTCCCTTCGTTTGAACCTCGTCTGGATCCTCTGCGGTTGAAGAGGTTTCGATGTCGTGCGCTGCGCATGGCCGCCGCCCGCCGGGACTGGTCGACGTAGACGGCGGCAATCAGCACCGAACCGACCGCGACCCCCTGCCAGTACGGTTGGACGCCGACGATGACGAAGCCGGACTGGAGCACTGCCGGGATGAATAGCCCGACGAGGGTGCCGAAGACCGTGCCCTCGCCGCCAAAGATCGAGGTGCCGCCGATGACGACCGCGGCGATGACGTTGAGGTTGGTCAGCGACTGGCCCGCGATGGTCGTGGTCCCGTACTGGGCCAACGACAGGAGTGCGCCGAACCCGGCCAGGGTGCCTGCCAGCGCGTAGACGGCGATCAGGTGCCTGGTGACCTTGATACCGGTACGACGCGCGGCCTCCTGGTTGGAGCCGACGGCGTAGGTGTAACGGCCGAACCTGGTCTTGTGCAGCAGGATTGCGCCAACGATCACGACGATCAGCGCGACGAACGGCAGACCGGGGATGCCAAGTACCTTGACGTAGGCACTGAAGTCGGTCAGTTCATTGGGCACCGAGCGGATGTCGATGCCGCCGGTCAGCACCTGCGCCAAACCCAGTGCCACCGAGAGCGTTCCGAGGGTGACGATCAGCGCGGGCACCCTGGCCTTGGCGACCAGTACCCCGTTGATGGCACCCCACGCCATCCCGCTGAGCACGGCGGCCACCAGACCCGCGGCAGCCACGCCGGGGCCGCTGCCCCCCATGGCATCCATCACCTTCGCCGCGACCACGGACGAGAACACCAGCACGGATCCGACGGACAGGTCGATGCCCGAGGTGATGATCACGAACGTCATACCGACGCCGAGAACCGCCCACACGGCCACGTTCTGGGAGATCAGCGAGAAGTTTCCCGTCGAGAGGAAGCGGTCACCCGCGACGACGGAGAACAGCAGGCAGATGACGATCAGGACGCCCAGAATCCAGAATGCCTGCAGGCCAAGGACTCGCTTCAACAGCGACTCGTCGCCGTCGTCGGTCCCGCCCGTGACGTCGACCGAGGGCTGGTTCGCGATGGTGCTCACGCTGCGCTCTCCCGTCCGTCCAGCGCACCGGTCATCGCCCCGACCAATGTCTCGACGCTGGTGTCACTTCCGGAGTAGGTGGCCACCCGGCGGCCGAGCCGCAGCACCTGGATCCGATCGCAGATTTCGAGGACGTGCGGCATCGAGTGGCTGATGAAGACCACCGCGATGCCCTTGTCGCGCACCCGCTTCACCGACTCCAGCACGTTCTTGGTCTGCACCACTCCGAGCGCAGCGGTCGGCTCGTCGAGGATCACGACCCTGTCCGCCCACGCGATGGCGCGCGCGATGGCGATGCCCTGACGCTGACCGCCGGACATCGACCCGACGGGGGTGTTCAGCGATCGCACCGTGGCGCCGAGCTCCTTGAACGACTCGGCGGCTTGGCTGCGCATCTGCTTCTCGTCGAGAAATCCGAGCTTGCCGAGCACGCCCTTGCGGCTGATCTCCCTGCCGAGGAACACATTCTGCACGGGGTTGAGATGCGGCGCGAGGGCCAGGTCCTGGTACACGACCTCGATCCCGAGGTCATTGGCATCGCGAGGGCTGGACAGCCGCACCGGGGAGCCATCGAAGTAGATCTCGCCCTCGTCGAGGTCGAGGCTGCCCGAAAGCGCCTTGATGAGTGTCGATTTCCCAGCGCCGTTGTCGCCGATCAGCCCGACCACCTCACCGGGCTCGATGTCGAAGTCGGCGCCGTCGAGGGCGCGGACGTGACCGAAACTCCGCGAGATTCCCCGCGCCTCCAGCAGTGCGGTCATGGAGTGCCTTCCGTGCCGTGCGGTCGATTGGGTGGCCAGGTGGTACCTGGCCTGCAGACGAGCAGCCGGGCGTCACCGTCGACGTGCCAGCTTCCAGCGGCTGCGGGGATGACGAGCGCCTGCCCGGCACCGACGTCGAGTGGTGCGCCGTGCGTGGAGATGACGGCACCTGAACCGGCCAGCACCACGGCGACGGCGAACCCGGCAGAAACCTCGGCACCCGCCGTCAGCAGCTCCATGCGGAAGTAGGGCGCGGCGGCGGGGGGCAACACGGCCACCAACTCGGCGGCGCCGGCGCAGGCGTGCCGCATCAGCAGCCCCGGGTCGGGCAGAGCGGCGGTGTCGACGACCGACAGTGCCGTGTCACGATCCAGCCCGAGGAACACCTCGGCATCCGTCGCGGTGGTGTTGGTGCGCTCCAGCAGGATTGACTGATCGGTGGGTTCCTGTGCCTCGACGAGGAGCACGCCTGCGCCAATCGCGTGCGGCGTGCCGCCGGGCACCAGGACGCCGTCACCGGCGCGCACCGGGATTCGGTGCATCAGCGCCAGCATCGCCTCGGTGTCCTGCTCGTCGACGAGCCTGCGGACGTGCTCCTGGTCCACGTCCTCGCGCCACCCGACCCAGACTGCCGCGTCAGCGCCCGCCTGCAATACGTACCAGGCCTCGGTCTTGCCGTAGGCGCAGCCGAGATGGCGAGCTGCGTAGTCGCGGGTGGGATGCACGTGAACCGGCAGACGCTGGCCCGCGTCGAGAAGCTTCACCAGCACTCCGGTGTCACCCGGCTCGCCGTCGTCGCGCCCCAGCCAGGCGATCGGGTCGGTCCGAATCGCGTCGACCAGACGAGTTCCGTCGGCGAGATGGGCTGGCCCGCGGTCGGGTTCGCCGAATCGCGCGACCGTGGCGCCGATCCACTCCTCGGGGCAACGGTCCCCGACCGGGGGTAGCCCTCGCCAAGAGGCCAACGCGGGGCCGCCTGCGTACCAGTGTTCGATGACGTTGGGCGGCAACAGTTGTGGCTCTGGACTCATGGCACGATCACCACCTTGTGGGCGGTCGGTTCGCTGCGCAGCGTCTCCAGCGCGAGGCCGTAGTCGTCGAGGGAGAAGCGATGGGTGACGATGCCGTCGGTGCGGACCCGGCCGCCGCGCAGCGCGTCGATGGCAGCGCCGAACGACGTCATCTCGGCGAACGAGCCCCTGATGGTGATCTCCCGACGAAACACGTCGAACGGGCGGAACCGCACGACGTCGTCGTCGCGGGTGACCCCGTAGATCAGCACCGTCCCACCGCGACGGGTGAGCGGCACGCAGATGTCACCCACCACGGGCGAACCCGTCGCCTCGACGACGGCGTCGTATCCGTCGCCGTGGGGTGAGGCCGCCAGCAATGCGGCGACGTTGCCGTCCGGATCGTCACGCGCGATGCGCACGGTGCGGTCCACCCCGAGACGGCTCGCGGTGTCGAGCTTGAACTGGCTGGGCCCCGCGACCGTCACCGACGACGCGCCACCGGTAGCGATCAGCTGCGCCAGCAGCAGGCCGGTCGGTCCTGCGCCGAGGACCAAGGCGCTGCCGCCCGGGCGCATCTGCAGGGACTCCAGGCCGTGCATCGCGCACGACGTCGGTTCACTGAACACTGCCGTCTCGACGGGAAGGCCCTCGGTGGAGAAGACCAGCCGGTGATCGGCGATCGCGTACTCGGCGAAGAACCCACCGATATTGGTGCCGTATCCCAGCATGTCAGCGCACTGGCCGAGGCGGCCCGCCAGGCAGTAGGGGCATTGTCCGCAGTACACGTTCGGGTTGACGGTGACCTGCTCACCGATCCGGAACCGGGTCACGCCCTCGCCGAGCTGGTCGACGACACCCACCAGCTCGTGCCCAGGCACCAGGGGGAACACGGCGCCGAATTCGCCTTCGTGGATGTGGAGGTCGGTGCCGCAGACCCCTACCTGGCCGACCTTGATGCGCACCTGCCCCGGTGCCGCCTCCGGCGTCGGGACGTCGGTAACCGACCACGTCTTAGGGGCCTCGTAGTAAACGGCCTTCATCCCTCTGCGGTTTCCTCGTCCTTGAGTCCGTTGCTGTTACCTGCGTCACGCTTCGAGGCCAGACGGTACGCCATTTCGGCTCGTATGTCACCGGTGTCAGAGAACTTCCGCCGCGACTCTGACATCGGTGACATACTGACCGCCGACTCTGAAGAGGAGGCGGCGATGTCGACCATGCGTGACGTGGCCCAGCAGGCCGGCGTCAGTGCGAAGACCGTCTCCCGCGTGGTCAACAACGACCGCTACGTGTCCGCCGACGTCCGGATGCGGGTCGAGCGCGCGATCGAAGAACTGCAATACGTGCCCAACATGCTGGCCGTCACGTTCCGCACGGGCCGCGACGCTGCGATCGGGGTAGCGGTACCCGGTGTGGGCGATCCGTTCTTCGCGGGCGTCATCAGTGCCGTGGAGCGGGAGGCGAGCCGCCGGGGTGTCGCCGTGATCGTCACCAGCGTCGGCTGGGAGCCGTCTCACGAGCGGCAGTCCATCGAAGCGGTGCTGCACCGCAGGGTCGCGGGCATGATCATCTGCCCCGTCGGACCGGACATGTCGTTCCTTCGCCCATGGCAGGCGCGTGCGCCGCTGGTGTTCGTCGACCGGGTGCCCGCCAAGCTCACCGCCGACGCGGTGGTTCAAGACGACGTCGGCGGAGGCCGACTGGCGACCGCGCACTTGATCGCCCATGGCCACCGGCGCATCGCGTTCTTGGGCGATGACGTGGTCACCGGGGTTCTGCGCCTCAAGGGTTGCAGACAGGCGCTGGCCGATGCTGGCCTATCGCATGCCGACACACTCGTACACCTCGGCGAGGTCGACACCCCGACCGTCACGGCCGCGCTGCGTCGGATACTCGCCGAACCCGACCCGCCGACGGCGGTGTTCTCGTCCAATGCGCGCTGCACGGTGTCGGTGGTGTCGGCGCTGCAGGCGTTGCGGCGCAATGACATTGCGATCGTCGGCTTCGGTGACTTCCCGACCGCCGCGGCGCTGGTGCCGGCCATCACGGTGATCGATCAGGACGGCGAGGAAATGGGACGCTTCGCCGCCGAGCGTCTCTTCGACCGACTCGACCACCCCGGCCGAAAGCTACGGCGTCGCAACGTGCTTCCGGTCTCGTTGGTGACTCGGACGTCGTGCGCGATGCCGGGCGAGAACGTTCGCCCCGGACACTGACCCACCACATTTCCCGCGAGCAGACGCAAACCTGCCTATTTTTTACGGATTTTAGGCAGGTTTATGTCTGCTCAGCCGGCTAAACGAGACGGTAGAACGGTCGAGGTGGTAATTGATCCGGGCGACGAGTTCCGCTGGATGCTCACGGACGTCGTCGACCACCAGCGGGACGGTCGTCCAGCCGCACTCCTGCAGCCGAGCTGTCTTCATTCGGTCATGCTTGAGAGCCTCGGCGCTGGCATGCCATTCCATGCTTTCGTACTCGGCCACCAATCGTGCGTCCGGCCAAGCGAAGTCGACGCGCCACAACTTGCCGTGTCGATCGATGATCTCGTACTGCAGTTCCGGCAGCGGCAGTCTTCTGTCGATGAACACCAGCCGCGCCTCACTCTCCATCGGCGACTCGGCGCGGCCATCGGCATGGTCGATGAGCTCGCGAACCTTGACGATGCCGCGGCGGCCCTTCTGCTCGTCGATCGCCGCACGAAGATCCGCGACGGTGGCGCACTGCTTGAACAGCACCACGTCGAGCACGGCCAGCGCGCGCGGCCGTCGAACTGTCCGAGCGATCTCGACGGCCGTCCATGCCGGCGCCGTCGCCAACCGACCGTCAATCTTCTTCAGTGGAGCGCCAATTCGTTGATGCACCATCAACTCGGCCGACGGTCGGATCCGCACTCCGGGATCGAGAATGTGCACCCGATCATCGGACTCGGTGTCGAAGCCGTACAACTGAGCAGCGGTATGCATGCACGCGACGATGTCCTGGCCCGACAGCAGATCCACCGCGGCGAGCTTCGCCAACGTGTCGGGCGGACGCTGCGCGTACACCCCGTGCGTGACTCGGAACAGCCTGCCATCGCGGATCCGCCTGGCAAGAGTGCGGTAAGTCATCACGGCGAGCAGCTGCTGCGTCGTCGCAACACCACCATGAACGGTGAAAACCTCGTCGAGCGACATACCTGGGATGTTCGGCGGCGACGCCGTTTTCGCCAAATGTCTGGGCCGAGAGCCTGTGGATAACTCGCCCAGCAGACACAAAACTGCCCCAAATCCGAAGAAATGGGGCAGTTTTGTGTCTGCTCGCGCAGAAAGGGTTACCGGTAGTCGCTGAATCCGTAATCGTCCAGCGGCACGGCTTGGCCTGCACCCTGACCGAAGTCCGGGCTGTAGTACTGATCCTCGTAGGACGGGATCGTGTACGCGGCCGCCCGAGCTTCCTCGGTGGGCTGCACCGTGATGTTGCGGTAGCGGCTGATGCCGGTACCTGCCGGGATCAGCTTGCCGATGATCACGTTCTCCTTCAGACCGTTGAGCCTGTCGCTGCGGCAGTTGATCGCCGCATCGGTCAGAACACGCGTGGTCTCCTGGAACGACGCCGCCGACAACCACGAATCCGTGGCCAGCGATGCCTTCGTGATACCCATCAGCACCGGACGTCCGGCCGCGGGCTCGCCACCCTCGGCCACGACGCGACGGTTCGCCGACTCGAACTCCGCACGCTCTGTCAGCGATCCGGGCAGGAACTCCGTCGAGCCCGAATCGATGATGGTCACGCGACGCAGCATCTGCCGCACGATGACCTCGATGTGCTTGTCGTGGATCGACACACCCTGAGCGCGGTAGACCTCCTGGACCTCCTTGACGAGGTGGATCTGCACCTCGCGGGGACCCTGGACGCGCAGCACCTCGTGCGGGTTGGCCGAGCCTTCCATCAGCTGCTGGCCCACCTCGACGTGGTCACCATCGGTCAGCAAGCGCTCGGAGCCGTCCTCGTGCTTGAACACCTTCAGGCGCTGACGACGGGTGAGCTTCTCGTAGACGACTTCCTCGCCACCGTCATCCGGGACGATCGTCATCTTGTAGAACTTCTCGCCTACTTCGATGTTGACCCGACCCGTGACGTCCGCGATCGGAGCGGTGTTGCGGGGCACGCGGGCCTCGAACAGCTCCTGCACACGAGGAAGACCACCGGTGATGTCCTCACCGACGCCGCCCTCCTGCTTGAACGTACGCATGGTCAGCTGCGTGCCTGGCTCACCGATGGACTGCGCGGCGACGATGCCGACCGCCTCACCGATGTCGACCAGCTTGCCGGTGGCCATCGAGCGGCCGTAGCACGTGGCGCAGACGCCGGTACCCGTCGTACAGGTCAGCACCGAACGCACCTTGACCTCGGTGATGCCTGCGGCGAGCAGTGCGTCGATCGACGGATCGCCCAGATCGTGCCCACGTTCGACGACGACGTTGCCGCTCGCGTCGACCGCATCCACGGCCAGCGTCCGCGCATACGTCGAGGTCTCGACGTGCGCATCGCGGGTCAGGGTGCCGTCGGCCTCCACCATGGCGATCGTCGTCATGATGCCGCGCTCGGTCTCGCAATCGTGCTCGCGCACGATGACGTCCTGCGACACGTCGACCAGACGACGGGTCAGGTAACCCGAGTCCGCGGTACGAAGCGCGGTGTCGGCCAGACCCTTTCGAGCGCTGTGCGTGTTGATGAAGTACTCCAACACGGTCAGGCCCTCACGGAAGGACGACTTGATGGGACGCGGGATGAACTCACCCTTCGGGTTCGTCACCAGGCCCTTCATGCCGGCCAGGGTGCGCGTCTGGTTGAACGTACCGGTGGCGCCGGAGTCGATCAGCTGGATGATCGAGTTCGACGACGGGTAGTGATCCCGCAAGGCGTTACCGACCTCTTCGGTGGCTTCCTTCCAGATCTTCACCAACGCGTCGGTCCGCTCGGGCTTGTTCAGCGCGCCTCGCTGGTACTTCTTCTCGATGGCGTCGGCCTGCTGCTCGTAACCCTCGAGGATCTCGGCCTTGTTCGGCGGAACCAGCACGTCGGACATCGAGATGGTGACACCCGAACGCGTAGCCCAGTGGAAGCCGGCGTCCTTGAGCTTGTCGACGGTCTGCGCAACGACGATCATCGGGTAGCGCTCGGCGAGATCGTTGATGATCGACGCCTGCACCTTCTTGTGCATCTGCTTGTTGACGAAGGGATAGCCCCTCGGCAGCAGCTCGTTGAACAGCACCCGGCCCAGGGTGGTCTCGGCCAACCAGGGGTCGCCCATCTTCCAGCCGTCGGGGAACAACGCGGCCTGGACGTCGGCAGGCGGGCGCAGATGCGTCAGCCGAACCTTGATCTTGGCCCGAACGCTCAGCGCGCCACGGTCAACGGCCATTTGGGCCTCGGCGGGCGAGCTGTACACGCCGGTCTCGGCGTGATCCTTCGCGGCCGCCGTGCCCTCACCCAGGTCACCGTCGATCTCGGTGGTCAGGAAGAACAGACCCGTCACCATGTCCAGACGCGGCATGGCCAACGGACGGCCCGACGCGGGAGACAGGATGTTGTTCGACGACAGCATCAGGATGCGTGCCTCGGCCTGCGCCTCGGCGGACAGCGGCAGGTGGACTGCCATCTGGTCACCGTCGAAGTCGGCGTTGAACGCCTCACAGACCAGCGGGTGCAGCTGGATTGCCTTGCCTTCCACCAGCTGCGGCTCGAAGGCCTGAATACCGAGGCGGTGCAGCGTTGGTGCGCGGTTCAGCAGCACGGGGTGCTCGGAGATGACCTCTTCGAGGACGTCCCACACCTGCGGGCGCTGACGCTCCACCATCCGCTTGGCGCTCTTGATGTTCTGCGCGTGGTTCAGGTCGACCAGACGCTTCATCACGAACGGCTTGAACAGCTCGAGTGCCATCAGCTTGGGCAGACCGCACTGATGCAGCTTGAGCTGCGGGCCGACGACGATGACCGAACGGCCCGAGTAGTCGACGCGCTTGCCGAGCAGGTTCTGACGGAACCGACCCTGCTTGCCCTTCAGCAGATCGGACAGCGACTTGAGCGGACGGTTGCCCGGCCCCGTGACGGGCCGGCCACGACGGCCGTTGTCGAAGAGCGCGTCCACGGACTCCTGCAGCATCCGCTTCTCGTTGTTGACGATGATCTCGGGAGCACCGAGGTCGATCAGTCGCTTGAGACGGTTGTTGCGGTTGATCACGCGGCGGTACAGATCGTTCAGGTCGGAGGTGGCGAACCGGCCACCGTCGAGCTGGACCATCGGGCGCAGTTCCGGCGGGATCACCGGAACGGCGTCGAGCACCATGCCCATGGGCGAGTTGCGGTTCATCTGGAACGCGGCGACGACCTTGAGTCGCTTGAGGGCGCGAAGCTTCTTCTGGCCCTTGCCGTTCTTGATGGTGTCGCGCAGGCTCTCGGCCTCGGCATCGATGTCGAAGTTCTCGATGAGCTTCTTGATCGACTCCGCGCCCATGGCGCCGTTGAAGTACTCGCCGTAGCGATCGATGATCTCGCGGTAGAGCAACTCGTCGACGATCAGCTGCTTGGGAGCCAGCTTGACGAACGTCGTCCAGACCTCGTCCAGACGATCCAGCTCGCGCTGGGCCCGGTCGCGGAGCTGACGCATCTCGCGCTCGCCGCCGTCACGAACCTTGCGGCGGACGTCGGACTTGGCCCCGTCGCGCTCGAGCTCGGCCATGTCGGCCTCGAGCTTCTGGCTACGCTCCGCCAGATCGAGATCGCGCTGATCCTCGACCGCCTTCTTCTCGACGACCATCTCGGCCTCGAGCGTGGACAGGTCGTTGTGGCGCTGTTCGGTGTCGACCGAGGTGATCACGTACGCCGCGAAGTAGATGATCTTCTCGAGATCCTTCGGGGCGAGGTCCAGCAGGTAGCCAAGACGTGACGGAACACCCTTGAAGTACCAGATGTGCGTGACGGGTGCGGCCAGTTCGATGTGGCCCATCCGCTCACGACGCACCTTGGCGCGAGTGACCTCGACGCCGCAGCGCTCACAGACGATGCCCTTGAAGCGCACGCGCTTGTACTTGCCGCAGTAGCACTCCCAGTCGCGAGTAGGTCCGAAGATCTTCTCGCAGAACAGGCCGTCCTTCTCTGGCTTGAGCGTGCGGTAGTTGATGGTCTCCGGCTTCTTTACTTCGCCGTAGGACCAGTTGCGGATGTCATCCGCAGTGGCGAGGCCAATGCGGAGTTCATCGAAGAAGTTGACGTCGAGCACGTAACTCCCTTTCCCCTTGCGGGACTAGATGACTATCAATCAAAACGCGGGACGCTGAGCCCCCGAACAACAATTAAGCGAGATCCTCGACCGACGGAGATTCGTTGCGGGACAAGTTGATTCCCAGGTTCGCGGCAGCGCGTTCCAGGTCCTCGTCATCGCTGTCACGCATTTCGATCGCGTGGCCCTCACTCGACAGCACCTCGACGTTGAGGCACAGCGACTGAAGCTCCTTGAGCAACACCTTGAACGACTCCGGAATACCGGGCTCGGGGATGTTCTCGCCCTTGACGATCGCCTCGTAGACCTTGACGCGGCCGACGGTGTCGTCGGACTTGATGGTCAAGAGCTCCTGCAGCGTGTACGCCGCGCCGTAGGCCTGCATGGCCCAGCACTCCATCTCACCGAACCGCTGACCACCGAACTGCGCCTTACCACCGAGCGGCTGCTGGGTGATCATCGAGTACGGGCCGGTGGAGCGGGCGTGGATCTTGTCGTCCACCAAGTGGTGCAGCTTCAGGATGTACATGTAGCCAACCGTCACCGGGTACGGGAACGGCTCGCCACTGCGGCCATCGAACAACTGCGACTTGCCGTCGGCATCGACCAACACGTCGCCGTCGCGGTTGGGCAACGTCGACCCGAGCAGACCCTGCAGCTCGTTCTCACGGGCACCGTCGAAGACGGGCGTGGAGACGATGCTGTCCGGCTCCGACGACAGCAGGTTGTCGGGCAGGTTGCTCGCCCACTCGGGCGTGCCGTCTGCGACGTTGATGTTCCAGCCGGCCTTGGCGACCCAGCCCAGGTGCGTCTCGAGGATCTGGCCGATGTTCATCCGTCGCGGCACACCGTGCGTGTTCAGGATGATGTCGACCGGCGTGCCGTCCGGCATGAACGGCATGTCCTCGATCGGCAGGATCTTGCCGATGACGCCCTTGTTGCCGTGGCGTCCGGCGAGCTTGTCACCGTCGGAGATCTTGCGCTTCTGGGCCACGTAGACGCGGACCAGCTCGTTGACGCCGGCGGGCAGCTCGTCGTCCTCCTCGCGGGAGAACATCCGCACACCGATGACCTTGCCGGACTCGCCGTGGGGAACCTTCAGCGACGTGTCGCGGACCTCGCGGGCCTTCTCACCGAAGATGGCACGCAGAAGGCGCTCCTCCGGGGTGAGCTCGGTCTCGCCCTTCGGCGTGACCTTGCCAACCAGGATGTCGCCGTCGCGGACCTCGGCGCCGATGCGGACGATGCCGCGCTCGTCAAGGTCGGCGAGCACCTCGTCGGAGACGTTCGGGATGTCCCGCGTGATCTCCTCGGCGCCCAGCTTGGTGTCGCGGGCGTCGATTTCATGCTCTTCGATGTGGATCGAGGTGAGCACGTCCTCTTCGACCAGACGCTGGGACAGGATGATCGCGTCCTCGTAGTTGTGACCCTCCCACGGCATGATCGCGACGAGCAGGTTCTTGCCCAACGCCATCTCACCGTTCTCGGTGCACGGACCGTCGGCGATGACCTGACCCGACTCGACGCGCTGCCCGGCGTCCACGATCGGACGCTGGTTGGCGCACGTGCCGTGGTTGGAGCGGGCGAACTTGCGCATCCGGTAGGTGTGCCGGGTGCCGTCGTCGGCCATCACGGTGATGTAGTCGGCGGACACCTCCTCGATGACGCCTGCCTTGGTGGCGACGATGACGTCGCCGGCATCGATCGCGGCACGCAGTTCCATGCCGGTACCGACCAGCGGCGCCTCGCTGCGCACCAGTGGAACAGCCTGGCGCTGCATGTTGGCACCCATGAGGGCACGGTTGGCGTCGTCGTGCTCGAGGAACGGGATCATGGCCGTCGCGACCGACACCATCTGGCGCGGCGAGACGTCCATGTAGTCCACGTCATTGGGCGAGACGTTCTCGACCTCGCCACCCTTACGCCGGACCAGGATGCGATCCTCGGTGAAC
>NZ_JBOGDD010001199.1:0-1839 GCF_050701675.1 Mycobacterium sp.
GCCTTGGCCGCCGCCATCGCGGTGTTCAAGTCGGACAGGGTCTTTGGCACCCCCAGGCGCAGCGAGGACAGCAGCTGCTTGTTGTAGTAGATGCCGACCACCTCGCCCGTCTGGGACACCCCGAACAGGGTGTCACCCTGCCAGGTCTTGCCGTCGGCGCTGAAGCTGTTCTGCTTGAGCAGCGACTCGGGGTAGTACTTGTCCCAGCCGTACAGCGTGGCGTAGTCGTTCATCGGCCGCAGCATCCCTGCCGAAACGAACGCACCCATGTCGGGATAGCCCTGGTTGGCCTGCACGACGTCGGGCGGGGTGTTGCTCGACAGGGCCAGCTTGAGAGTGGTCTTGAGATCGCTGAACGATTCGACGGTCCGCTTGATGGTGACATTCGGGTACTGCTCGTGGAATTGCGCGTTCAGCTGGTCCTGAGCCTTGGAGATGCCGCCGTCGGTGTTCTGATCCCAGACCGTCAGTGTCACCGGGCCCGCGGCCGAGATGTCCTTGGACGCCTCATTGGTGGGCGTGGGAGCCGCCGTGTCCCCGGAAGGTCCTGGGGCGCAGGCAGATAGCGATAGCACGACGCCAGCCGCAGCGACGGCGACGCCGAATCGGAACAGTCGGTTTCGCATCATGGTGTCAGGGCTCCTGGGGTTGCGGGGATAGGGGAGTCACAAATTCGTTCGGCCCATTGCCGGACCGGTGTCCAGTCCGGATCGGCGTCGCAGTCAGCGAGCAGGTCGGCGATGTCGGCCGGCCGGGGTGCGCTGCGTGCTCCTCCTGCGCCGCGCACCGAGCACGTGGCGCAGACGCTGGCCAGGCGCAACCGGTCGGGCAGCTCCCAGTTCCACGCGGTGGCCGTCATGAACGCTGCGGCGAACGCGTCCCCGGCACCGGTGGGGTCGACGGCATCCACCTCGATCGCCGGGACGCGCAGCCGGGCGGATCCCCGCGCAGCCACCGCACCGCGTGGGCCGAGAGTCACGACGGCCGTGTCGACCACCCCGGCAAGGACGTCGAGTGCGGCGTCCACCGTGCCCGCTCGGGTGTACTGGACCGCTTCGTGATCGTTGACGATGAGGACGTCGACGCCTTCGAGGTGGTCGAGGAGGGTCTCCGACCACTGCCCCGAGGGGTCCCAACCGACGCCGCCGACGATCGTGGTTCCGTTGGCGCGCAGCCGTGCTGCCTGAGCGGGCACGGGACCGCGGCCGAGGCCGACGTGGGCCACTCGCACTGGGGTGGAAGCCGGCCATGGCGGTAGTTCGCCGGCATGTTCGTAGGTCACGAACGAGCGCTCGTGGCCGTCGGTGATCGCCACGGAGATCGGGATCTGGTAATTCGCGTGTTGCACGGCGAAACGTAGATCGAGGTTGCGCTCGTCGCGCAGACTCTGCGCCACGATGCAGCCGATGGGATCGTCGCCCAGTTCGGTGACCAACGCGGTGTGAGCGCCGAGCCGTGCCGAGGCGACGGCTCGGTTGGCGGCGCCGCCGGGTGAGATCGCGAACCCGTCGGCGTACACCTCTGCGCCGGGCGCAGGAGCGTGCACTCCGGTGAAGACCAGGTCCGCAAAGACTCGGCCCGCCACTAGGACGTCGATTTCACGATCGGCCACTCCCGGCTACCTCCACCGTCTGACGTAGTTTGACGTTCTGTGCGCGCTCATCGTGCGTTCAATGCATGACGATAACGTTGCATCGGCGTCTCCCGCGGGTTATCTCTGATATTTCAACCACAGATATTCATAGTCACGCAAAGTCAGTCATCTCTTGGGTAGGATTCCCCGCATGTTCCTCGCCCAACGCCACGAACGGATTCTGTCCGCGCTCAGCAGTGGGGGAC
>NZ_JBOGDD010001200.1:0-3311 GCF_050701675.1 Mycobacterium sp.
TGGCGATCCTGCTTCCATCTGGCAACCCAAGGTCAGTAGCGCTCGTCCTCCAGCCAGGCACCGGTTGCACGCGCATGTTTGCGGCGAGGAATGTCTGTGCGGGCGGTGTCCAGTCCGGTCGGGTGGCGGTGACGTCGCCGCTCCGCTTCCACCACACCAATGAGACGGTGCCGGCAACCGCGGCGACAACGACGACGGCGATCAGGACGAGCCACCGACGCCCCTGATGTTTCCGAGCCGGCAGACTTTCGGGACTCCAATTCACATCAAACACTTTCGCGTGGGGGCTGCCTGGCGATGGGCCACAGATTTGCGTATGTCAGTCGGGCTCGTCGGTGTTGAGCGACGCGAACAGCAGTGCCCCTTCGTCGCGCACCGCATCCGGCGAAGGCAATCCAAGGTCGCGCTCCAGGAAGCCGCGCGTTGACACGGGGTCGTGGCCCAACTGGTCGAGGAACCGGCTAACGAGTACGTGCTGAGAGGCGAGTGCCTGATGCTGGGACAGGGCGGCGACCAACGCAATCTCGTTGCCGAGCTGTCGCTCGGTCATGCGTGTCGCTGCTTGCTCCAAGTCGACCCTCACCGGCTGCCCGCTGATCAACGACGTGACGGAGACCGTTCCCGATGGGTTGGTTGCCGTGAACAGGAGCGTCAGAACTTCGTCCTCCCATTCCTCATCAGTGACGGTTAGCTCGGTCAATCCCCGGCTGTCACCGTTGGTTTCGTCTTGGTCGTCGTCCCACGACATGTCCGAGTCACGGGCCATCGCTCTCAACTCCCTGCTTGCGGAGGAAGGTCATGCCTTGATGGCTCCGCCGAGGCTGCGCCCCGCTCGGTAGTCGGCGTCGTTGTAGTTCGTCGCGGCGGTAGTGAGCTGTGCGGCCATCTCCACCGACCTCTTGTGCAAGATCTCCCCGGCGGCCTTGCGCGCAGTCTCGGCAGTGGACACGGCCATGTTCGTAGCCGCGCAGACAAGGCCATGGGTGCGAGAGACATTCTCGGCGACTTCACCGGTCGTCCGATTGGCGCCAGTGAAAAGATCCGCTGCGTGTTGTTGTATGTCCGCGAGCCTCGTGAGGTGGTCTGTGACCACCTTGAGATTCGGTTCGGCAGTAGTCATGGGGTCCTTCGTCGTTGTGGGTTGTCCACCGCTGGATAGTTCTGTCGCGTATGTCTACGGGGGCGAGGGTGTGGGAGTCGGCGGGGCGAGCGAGGATGACGGGTCATCGTAAGGTGTTGCCGGAGGGCCGTATTCGATGGGTTCTTCTGGTGAAGGCGTGGTGTGTTCAGCCCCCGGCTGAATACGACCGGGAAGGTCGGCCTGGTCTGTCCGCGGATCGACGAACGGCATGTCCGGGCCCACGTCACTAGGCGCATCTCTTGCCGCGGCTTCCACGGTATCGTTGTACTTGCTGAGGTGCTCGCGCACTCTTGACGCATTTTCGAGGGCGTTGTTCGCCAGGATCAGCATGGTTGTGTTGGTCGTCGCGAGTGCTGCTGATGCTGCTGCCGCGTCGGCGATCATCTTTGCGATGTTGGCTCCGGGGATGAAGCTGACGACGGCGGTCGCCAAGCCGTAGTCGTAGAGGTATTGCGACGTGTCGTCCAGGGTCTGCCGGGTCCGACTGACCTGGTCTGCCTCGGTCGCAAGAATCGCACCGATCTTGCTATCCGCGTCCTGTGCAGCTGATGTCTGCCGTCGATGCGTCTTGTTGGCTTCGTCGTATGTACGACTGGCGATGCCGTCCCATCGGTCCGCACGTGGTTCGGCATCAATCAGCGTCTCAACGCATTCTTCCAATCGCCTGGCTGACTCTTGGTAACCGTTGCCGTCCTCCGGATCTCCGGACCCTGTGGTGGCCTTCTCGGCTTCGATCGCCAACTGGGCTGCCGAGAGGATTGGGGAATCCGCCAGCTTGCCGACGGCTCCCGCGTACCGGGCGGAGACCTTGCCCATGCTCACGCCGAGGCCCCCAACACCGTCGAGTACGTCGCCCACATCTCCAATGAGCTTGCGGCCATCGGTCGCCATGCCGTGGACGTCGCCCTTCAGAACATCCCCGAGAAAGCTCGGTACGTCCTGGACGCCGCTTCTGATGCCGTTAGCGACATTGAACAGATCCTTGAACAAATCCACGGTTGCGCGTGCCTCCCTTGCCAACGAGCGTATCAACGCCGTAACGATCAGCAGCGCACCAAAATCGGTGGCGTAGGGGCCAGGTGTGTGGTCTTATCCTCATTGTCGTGACCGTTCCCCAACCGAGTTGGCGGCGCAGTAGTCGCGACGGGTATCCGTTGGGTGGGCCCGTGTTGGCGCTCAAGTCGGCGACGTCGCGGGCGGACGTAGATCTGGCCTGCACGATCGAGGATGGTCAGGGCCGGCAGATCGGATTCGTTCAAGTGGTGGCCTCTCGCGGCAGCGGTTGGCGGCAGATCGCCCAGTTCCTGGGCAGCGGGGCCGCCGCGTCGTGGGAGTTCGTCATCCTGCGCGCCGATCGGACACCCTTCGGATACGTGCGTCGGCCGCGGGTCCGTGGTTGGAGCGATCGTCACGAGCGCTTCGAACTGCGGGATGCATGGGGTCGAGACCTCGGTCGGCTGCTGCAGAACAACGGCTACCTGGCCGGGCTCCGGACCTTCGCCTTGCAAAGCGGTGGCGCCGAACTCGGTCGCACGACGTTCGACGACTACAAGCGGGTGGCCGGCGCCTTCGGCGAGAACGCGCGACAGACGGTGACGATCCTCGATGCGAATGACCGGATCGTTGCAGGGATCACCGAACGACGGACCACCCACCAACTGGTCGGCAACGACTTCTACGACTACACACTGCAGTTCGAATACCCGCCGTATGAGCCGCTGGGGAGTCTGTGCCTCGTGGTGGCTCTCACCGAATACTTCCACCGCCGTACCGACCAGGGCGGCACCCTGAGGGGCATCCCCGGGGTGTAGTCCACGGGTCCGTTCAAGGGCACACTGGAACCCATGGACCCAGTGGCCGCCCTGCGTGAGATCGCGTATTACAAGGACCGCGCCCGCGAGGACTCGCGCCGCGTGATGGCCTACCGCAAGGCCGCCGACACCGTCGAGCGGCTCGACGACGCGCAGCGCGAGAAGCACGGCAAGGCCAACTCCTGGCAGTCGCTGCCCGGCGTGGGCCCCAAGACCGCGAAGGTGATCGCCCAGGCATGGGCCGGTCGCGAACCCGAGACGTTGGTCGAACTGCGCTCCACTGCAAAGGATCTCGGTGGCGGCGAGATCCGGGCTGCGCTGAGGGGCGATCTGCACCTGCATTCCAACTGGTCGGACGG
>NZ_JBOGDD010001201.1:0-2670 GCF_050701675.1 Mycobacterium sp.
CCCGCACGCAGTACGCCGCACCCACACCAAAGCCCGCTCCCGCTCGGTGGACATTGCGGTTGAGGATGGCACCGGGTTGGCCGTCCTGTTCGCGACCTTGTTGGCCCCCGACGCCACCGCGCTGGACGGTCGCCTGAACGCGCTGGCCGACACCGTCTGCCCGGCTGATCCGCGGACCAAGGATCAACGCCGCTCCGATGCGATGGGGGCCCTGTCCCACGGCGCCGACCGGCTGATGTGCCTCTGCGACACCACCGACTGCCCCGCCGGTGAGATTCCGCCCTCGACCGGGGTGGTCATCTACGTCGTGGCCCACCAGGACACCATCAGCGGACCAGCCGAACCCTCATCCGACGGTTCCCACGATCCCGACAGTCCCGGCGCGCCTGATAGTCCCGACGATCCCGACGCACCTGATAGTCCCGACGGTCCCGACGCACCTGAGGATTCACCAGTCCCCGACGGCGCCAACGATTCCGAGGATTCGCCGGCCCCCGACGATGCCGAGAGTCCCGACGATCACGACGACGCCTCGGTCCCCGACGACGCCGGTCCTGCCGACGATCCCGAGAGGGCTGCCCGCGATCGCACCGCCAGCGACCACACGGCCGCCGACTCCGCCGCCGACGAGTGCGCCGGCCTCGACGGCCACCCGCCGCCGATGTTCTCCAAACCGCTGCGCGAGCTGACCTGGACCGACCTCGCCACACCCGAACCCGGCCACCCCGCCACCATCCGCCCCGCCGCCATGATGGGCGGACAGTTCCTGCCCGGCAGCATCGCGCGCCGCGCCGCCCTCAATGCCACCCTGACCGTGATCATCCACCCCGGCCAAGCCCCACCCGAAACCCACTACCGCCCGTCGAAGAAGCTGGCCGACTTCATCCGCTCCCGGGATATGACGTGTCGCTTCCCCGGGTGCAAGGAACCCGCCACCAACTGCGATGTGGATCATACGATTCCGTCGCCGTACGGCCCGACGCAGGCCGCCAACCTCAAATGCCTATGCCGCGGACATCATTTGCTCAAAACGGTCTGGGGCGGGGAGGGCGGGTGGCGGGATCGACAGCTTCCCGACGGCAACATCATCTGGACAGCACCCGACGGCCGCACTCACGTCACCACGCCCGGGAGTCGGCTGCTGTTCCCAGAACTATGCCAACCCACCGCACCCGTCGTTCCCGCCGACGTTCCGGCCCGGCCAGCGCACAGTGCGGGATTGAGGATGCCCCGCCGCAAAACCACGAGAGCCCAGGACCGGGCCCGCCGCATCCACCACGAACGCGAACTCAACCGAGCCCTGGCCGAAGCCGCACTCGAAGCAAGAAGCGCCTGACACTGTCGAATGACCGGCCCGCGAGGGTGATTCGAGCACTACCCTCAATCGCCCAAGAAGTTGACTGCGTCGCAACACGACCTGGTACCACAAACCAGCCTCACCACTCGGCAAGTACCCGCATCTTGCCCGCCCTCTTCGCGGCATCGCGTCTGATCTTCGTCAACTCCGGATAGAACGCGTTGCGCGACTTGTCGTTCAGATTGAGCGGAGCCTCGAACGTGGCGATCAGCGTGTCCTCGAACAGCCACGGCTCGGGACGAATCACCCATGACACCAGCGCGTTCTCGGCCATCCACTGCGTGAGGACCGCCTCTCCCCCCGCGAACGTCTGCCGCTTGCCCGAGCCGACGCGGCGCAACTGGAGACCCAGTTCCTTGGCGAGCAGGAGCCCGAGTGACTTGCGCAGCGTCGAACCGTGCGCATCGCCGCCGCTGCCACCGAAGTGGTACCTGATGCGCTTGTGCAGATCCTGGGCGATCGGCCGCGCCCCGGTTGCGGGCGGCGGCCCCGGGCTGCTGCCGATGTAGAGCAGCGTCAAGCCGTCGCGTTGTTCGCAGCCCGAAACGTCGATCGCTGCGGGAAGCGCACGGAACCACCAGCCGAATGCGCCAGGCGCGTTCGGGACGGGGCTGGGCTCGGCGAACACCTCTTCACGCGTAGATGGCCGGGCGGCAAGGAAACTCGCCACTCCCGGATCGAGCTGCCGTTCCGGCATGAGTCTTCCAATCGTCGTGCAGAGCGTCTCGCGAAGTGCGGCGCGATCGAGACGGTGCACCTAAGCGTAGAGGTAGGGGCTAGGCCTTCTCGGCCCTGCGAGCCCGGAACAGCTTCACCTCGTCCTTGATGTTCTTGAGGCGCCTCGCCCCCGCGAACGACCACGTCACGTCGTCGACCTCGCCGATCGCGTCGCGGGTGGACTCCGACACCAGGATCGCACCGGGACGCGCCGCCCCGGTGACGCGGCTCGCGAGGTTCACCGAATTGCCGAACCAGTCACCGGCCCGGCTGACGGCCATTCCGGTGGCGAGGCCCACCCTCAGCCTTGGGAAGTCTTCGTCCAACTCGGTGGCGTCCACGAGATCGAGGACCGCTCCGAGCATCGCGGCGGGGTCGCTGCTGACCAGCATGACCTCGTCACCGATGCTCTTGACGTACCGGACCGGGGGCACCGCGACCTCCCTGGCCAGATCGGCCAGCCGGTGCGCGAGCTTCTCCAGATCCTCTGGAGGGACGACCTCGCCGAGACGGGTGAAACCCACTAGATCGGCGAACGCGATCGTCACGAGGCGAGCGCCAGGAAGCGGTTGTCCCTCGGCGCGTTCGGTGGTGGT
>NZ_JBOGDD010001202.1:0-7490 GCF_050701675.1 Mycobacterium sp.
CGGCGGCACCGCCCGCTTCCGCAGATTCCATCTCGGCCGCAACGGCGCCGTCCACGGGGGCGCGCTGGCGTTGCTGTTCGATTCTCTGCTGGGGTTCGCTGCGTTCAAGCTCGGCAACAGTCCCCGCCAGCGCACCGCGTTTCTGCACGTCGACTACCGCAGGATCGCCCTGGTGGACAAAGAACTGCAGGTCGACGCGGGTATCGACCGCATCGAGGATCGCAAGATCTTCGTCACGGGACGCCTTCTGGACGGGGACGACGTGCTGTGCGAGGCCGAGGCGTTGTTCCTCAAGCTGTTGCCGGGCCAGCCGTGAGAACCGAGTCATGAGCACCAAAGGCGATCGCGAGCGAGGACCGGAGCGAGTGGGAGCCGAGTCATGAGCAAGATGCAGGACCTCAAGCGACGGTGGGGACGGTGGCGCGAGGAACTGCGCGACCGGCCGACGGCCGACTTGACCTACCGCGTCGTCGTCGGGGTCGTCGGTCTCGCGGTGCTCGGCCTGGGGATCGTCGCGATTCCGTACCCCGGACCGGGCTGGGCGATCGTCTTCGTCGGCCTGGCCATCCTGGCCACGGAATTCGAGTGGGCGCACCGGCTACTGAAGTACACGCGTGAGCGCTACGACAGGGTGATGGACTGGTTCAAGGCCCAGGGCCTGTGGGTGAAGGCACTTGGTTTCGTACTCACCGCGGCCGTCGTGGTGGCGACTCTGTGGCTGCTGGGGGCACTCAGCCTCGCCGCGGGCCTCGTCGGCATCCAGCAGCCGTGGTTGAAGAGTCCCATCGGCCTGGGTTCCTAACCACCCTCACCGATAGCATGGTCGCGTTCCCCGCACCAGCACCCCTCGATGAGGAGATCCACCGATGACCGCCGCCGCCAGCCCCGCCCTCGCAGCCCCGATCCGGGTCGCTGCCGGGACCACCGCGGGCGCGGCGGTTCGTGACGCCGGACTGCCGAGCCGAGGAGCCCCGGATGCGATCGTCGTCGTGCGCGACGCCGACGGCGGCCTGCGGGACCTCTCCTGGGTGCCCGACGCCGACGTCGAGGTGACCCCCGTCGCGGCGGACACCGAGGCAGGCCGCAGCGTCATTCGCCACTCGGCGGCGCACGTGCTGGCGCAGGCGGTGCAGAACCTGTTCCCCGAGGCAAAACTGGGCATCGGCCCGCCCATCACCGACGGCTTCTACTACGACTTCGACGTGCCACGCGCGTTCACGCCGGAGGATCTGGCCGCGCTGGAGAAGCGGATGCGCCAGATCGTCAAGGACGGTCAGTTGTTCGACCGTCGCGTGTACGACTCCAAGGATCAGGCTCTCGAAGAGTTGGCGAACGAGCCCTACAAGCTCGAACTCGTCGACGACAAGTCAGGCGACCCCGATGTCATGGAGGTCGGCCCCCCCGGCTCCAACGCCGAACTCACCGCCTACGACAACCTCAATCCCCGTACCCGGGAACGGATCTGGGGTGATCTGTGCCGGGGTCCACACATTCCGACCACCCGGTACATCCCGGCCTTCAAGCTGACCAGGAGCTCGGCCGCCTACTGGCGCGGCGACCAGAACAACGCGAGCCTGCAGCGTGTCTACGGCACCGCGTGGGAGTCGCAGGAGGCGCTCGACCGCCACCTCGAACTGATCGAGGAGGCCCAGCGCCGCGACCACCGCAAGCTCGGTGTCGAGCTGGACCTGTTCAGCTTCCCCGATGAACTGGGGTCCGGGCTCCCCGTCTTCCACCCCAGGGGCGGCACCATTCGGCGTGAGCTGGAGGACTATTCGCGCCGCAAGCACGAGCAGGCGGGCTACCAGTTCGTCAACACTCCGCACATCACCAAGGAACACCTCTACATCACGTCCGGCCACCTGGAGTGGTACGCCGACGGGATGTTCCCGCCGATGCACATCGACGCGGAGTACGACGCCGACGGCACGGTGCGCAAGCCGGGGCAGAACTACTACCTCAAGCCGATGAACTGCCCGATGCACCATCTGATCTATCGGGCTCGCGGGCGGTCCTACCGCGAACTTCCGTTGCGGCTCTTCGAGTTTGGTTCCGTGTACCGCTACGAAAAGTCGGGTGTGGTGCACGGTCTGACCCGGGTACGCGGGATGACCCAGGACGACGCACACATTTACACGACACGTGACCAGATGCGTGAAGAGCTCAGCTCACTGCTGCGCTTCGTGCTCGACCTGCTCGCCGACTACGGCCTCGACGACTACTACCTGGAGTTGTCGACCAAGGACCCCGAGAAGTACGTCGGCTCCGACGAGGCGTGGGAAGAGGCCACCGAAACGCTCCGCGAGGTCGCCGAGGCGTCAGGCCTTGATCTTGTACCGGATCCCGGTGGCGCGGCGTTCTACGGGCCGAAGATCTCCGTCCAGGTCAAGGACGCGCTGGGACGGACGTGGCAGATGTCGACCATCCAGCTGGACTTCAACATGCCCGAACGGTTCGAGCTGGAGTACACGGCCGCCGACGGCAGCCGACAACGCCCGGTGCTGATCCATCGCGCGCTGTTCGGTTCCATCGAGCGGTTCTTCGGCGTGCTCACCGAGCATTACGCGGGGGCGTTCCCCGCGTGGCTCGCGCCGGTTCAGGTCGTCGGGATCCCGGTCGCCGACTCGCACGTCGCCTACCTCGAGGACGTCGCGGCGCAGCTGAGGGCCAGGGGAGTGCGCGTCGAAGTCGACGCCACCGACGACCGGATGGCCAAGAAGATCGTGACCCAGACCAACCAGAAGGTGCCGTTCATGCTGCTGGCGGGAGACCGTGACGTCGAAGCGGGCGCGGTCAGCTTCCGGTTCGGCGACCGCTCCCAGATCAACGGGGTCTCGCGAGACGATGCCGTCGACGCCATCGTCGATTGGATCGCCCGGCGCGAGAATGCCGCTCCCACAGCCGAACTGGTCACGGTGTGACAGTGGAGGAGGAGAACACGATCACAGACCGCGGAGTCGGCGATCCAGATCATCTGCAGAGGCTGTGGACGCCTCACCGGATGAACTACATCGCCGAGGCGGTGCCAGGTACCTCGGCGTCATCGTCGGAGCCGTTCAGTGACATCCCGACGATGTCGGACGAGGACGGGCTGGTGGTCGCCCGCGGTGAACTGGTCTATGCCGTGTTGAACCTGTATCCGTACAACCCCGGCCATCTGATGGTGGTGCCGTACCGCAGGGTTTCGGAGCTCGAAGACCTCACCGATGCCGAGAGCGCCGAACTGATGAGCTTCGCCCAGAAGTCGATCCGCGTCATCAAGGCCATCTCCAGACCGCACGGCTTCAACGTCGGACTCAACCTTGGCCATTCGGCAGGCGGCAGCCTCGCCGAACACCTGCACATGCACGTCGTGCCGCGCTGGGGCGGCGACGCGAACTTCATCACCATCATCGGCGACTCGAAGGTCATCCCTCAGTTGTTGCGGGACACCCGGCAACTGCTTGCCGACGAGTGGGCGGCGCAGGCGTGAGCGACTTCTACCTGTTCACCAGGGCGGCCTACGCAAAGCTGAGTCGACCGGTGGCCAAGGCGTCGCTGCGGATGGGACTCACGCCCGACAGCATCACCATCATCGGGACCGCGGGCACCGTCATCGCGGCGCTCACGCTGTTCCCGATCGGGCAGCTCTGGTGGGGCGCGTTCGCAGTGTGCGTCTTCGTCCTCGCCGACATGCTCGACGGGGCGATGGCGCGCGAACGCGGTTTCAGCACCCCCTTCGGGGGCGTGCTGGACGCCACCTGCGACCGGATCGGCGACGGCGCGATCTTCTGCGGCCTGCTGTGGTGGGCCGCATTCGGCATCCACAGCGCCTCGCTGGCGGTGGCGACGATGATCTCGCTCGTCACCTCGCAGGTGATCTCCTACATCAAGGCCAGGGCCGAGGCCAACGGGCTCAAGGGCGACGGCGGCATCATCGAACGCCCGGAGAGGCTGATCATCGTCCTGGCCGGCGCCGGCCTGTCCGGGGTGTGGTTCCTGCACGTGCCCTGGTTGCTGCCAGTCGCGATGTGGGTCTTGGCCGGGGCGAGCCTGGTCACCCTTGGCCAGCGGCTGCACTCCGTGCGCACGTCGCCGGGTGCGATCGAGCCGATGCACACCAAGCCCGCACCGCCCAACGATTCCGAAGAGGAAGCGAGCGAGCCGTGAGTACGCCTCAGGGGGGCGAGTTGGCGGGAA
The DNA here is from genome assembly GCF_050701675.1 of Mycobacterium sp. Lineage (GTDB taxonomy): Bacteria > Actinomycetota > Actinomycetes > Mycobacteriales > Mycobacteriaceae > Mycobacterium. Next base: position 4,180 of record NZ_JBOGDD010001202.1, read on the forward strand.
GAAACCCGGCGGGCCTGCCGAGCGCGCGCGGGTTGCGGGTGCCCCTCGGCGATCAGCTCAGCGACCTGGGCTTCGCCGCAGGCTGGCGGGTGGTGCGTGCGATGCCAGAGTTCGCCGCCCGCAACGCCTTCGAGGCAGGCGCGACGTACGCCTCGCGCGGCGGTGGCCCAGACCAGCTGCGCAAGAACCTCGCGCGGGTGATTGGCGTACCCGCCGCCGAGGTGCCCAGCAGCCTGATCCGTGCTTCGCTGGGCTCTTACGCGCGGTATTGGCGAGAGGCATTTCGGTTGCCGTCGATGGACCATCGGGTGCTGGCGCGTCGGCTGGACGAGGCGACACGCGGCGGCGAGCACGTTGCGGCGGCGCTCGACGCAGGCCGGGGCGCGGTACTGTCGCTGCCGCACAGCGGCAATTGGGACATGTCGGGGGTGTGGCTCACCAACACCCATGGCCGGTTCACCACCGTTGCCGAGCGACTCAAGCCCGAGTCGTTGTACAAGCGATTCCTGGACTATCGGGAGAGTCTGGGCTTCGAGGTGCTGCCGCTCACCGGTGGCGCCCGGCCCCCATTCGAGATCCTCAAGGATCGACTCCGCGCAAACGGACTCGTCTGCCTGATGTCGGATCGCGACCTGACCACCTCCGGTGTGCGCGTTGACCTGTTTGGCGAGCAGACGATGCTGCCGGCCGGGCCCGCCAAGTTGGCGCTCGCGACCGGTGCGGCACTTCTGCCCGCGCACTCGTACTACGAGCCCGACGTGGCGGCAACGCACATCGGGCCGCCCCTTGATCTCTCGTCGGGCGACGTCGGCGTGATCACGCAGGCGCTGGCCGACCGGTTCACCATCAACATCGCCGCGCATCCCGCCGACTGGCACATGATGCAACCCCAGTGGATCAGCGACCTCTCCGACGAGCGCCGCGCCCGGATCACGGGCGTCGGGGAGACCTGATGCGCATCGGGATGGTCTGCCCATACTCGTTCGACGTGCCCGGCGGCGTCCAGGCGCACGTACTGCAGCTCGCCGAGGTGATGCGCAGCTACGGGCACCACGTCAGCGTGCTGGCGCCGACGTCACCGGAGGCGGACCTGCCCGACTACGTCGTCTCCGGCGGCAGGGCCGTGCCGATCCCGTACAACGGGTCCGTGGCGCGACTCCGGTTCGGCCCGGCCACCCATCGCAAGGTCAAGAAGTGGCTGTCCGACGGCGACTTCGACGTCCTTCACCTGCACGAGCCCAACGCCCCGAGCCTCTCGATGCTCGCGTTGATGATCGCCGAGGGGCCCATCGTGGCGACGTTTCACACATCGACCACGAAGTCGTTGACGCTCAGTGTCTTTCAGGGCATCCTCCGGCCCTGGCACGAGAAAATCGTCGGCCGCATCGCGGTGTCCGACCTTGCCAGGCGCTGGCAGATGGAGGCGCTGGGATCCGACGCGGTGGAGATCCCCAACGGCGTCGACGTCGAGTCGTTCGCCTCGGCAGGCAAGCTCGACGGCTATCCGCGACCCGGGCGGTCGGTGTTGTTTCTCGGACGCTTCGACGAGCCTCGCAAGGGCATGGCCGTCCTCTTGGGCGCGCTGCCCCGACTCGTCGAGGCCGTCCCCGACCTCGAGGTCCTCGTCGTCGGACGCGGTGACGAGGAGGAGTTGCGGGAGGAGGCCGGAGACCTGGCAGGCCACCTGCGATTCCTCGGCCTGGTGGACAACGCTGAGAAGGCGTCCGCCATGAGAAGCGTCGACGTGTACTGCGCGCCCAACACCGGCGGGGAGAGCTTCGGCATCGTGCTCGTGGAGGCGATGGCAGCGGGTACCGCGGTGGTGGCGAGCGATCTCGATGCGTTCCGCCGAGTGCTCGAAGACGGTTCCGCGGGCCGACTGGTGCCGGTCGACGACTCGGCGGCGCTGGCTGCCGCATTGATCGAGGTGCTCTCCGACGACGCGGCCCGGCAACGATATGTGCGGGCCGGGACCAAGGCGGTGCACAGGTACGACTGGTCGGTGGTGGCACGGGAGATCCTGCGCGTCTATGAGACGGTCGCGGGGGCGGGTGCCAAGGTGCGGGTCGGTAAGAGCGAAGCGACCAGCCGGCAGTCGACGGGGGAGATGGCGTGATCACGTGGATCGTGGTGATCGCGCTCGCGCTTCTTGCCGCGGTGCTTCTGGTCGGCGGTATCTGGGCCTTTCAGACGGCCAATCGGCTGGACCGTCTGCACGTCCGCTACGACCTTTCCTGGCAGGCGCTCGACGGAATACTGGCCCGCCGAGCCGTTGTCGCCCGTGCCGTCGCCACCGACGCCTACGGCAATGCTGCCGCGGGCAGAGAGCTGGCGAGCCTGGCCGATGCCGCCGAACGCGCCCCGCGCAACACGCGTGAATCCGCTGAGAACGAGTTGTCGGCGGCGCTCGCGTCGGTCGATCCCGCATCGCTGCCCGTTGCGCTGGTCGCGGAGATGGCGGATGCCGAGGCGCGTGTGTTGCTGGGGCGGCGCTTCCACAACGACGCGGTGCGCGACACCCTCGCGCTGCGCGAGCGGCCGCTGGTGCGGTGGCTGCGACTCGGCGGAACCGCGGCCATGCCAACGTATTTCGAGATCGCCGAACGGGCCGCACAGCGATCCTCCGGCCAGGTGTACAAGCGCACGTCGGCCCGCATCGTGCTCCTCGACGAGCTGGGTTTCGTGTTGTTGTTCTGCGGCTCGGACCCAGCGACGGAGTCCGCGCCGCGGTGGTGGTTCACGGTCGGCGGCGCCGTGGAACCGGGCGAGACGCTTCCCGACGCGGCCGTCCGCGAGCTCGCCGAGGAGACGGGATTGCGTGTCAGTCCCGCCGACCTGGTGGGCCCGGTGTGGCGGCGTGACGCGGTGTTCGACTTCAACGGCTCGGTGATCCGCAGCGAGGAAATGTTCTTCGTGTACCGCACCCTGCGCTTCGAGCCGTCGACCGCCGGATACACGCCGCTGGAACGCCGGACCATCCATGGGCACCGCTGGTGTGACGAGACGACGATCGGCGAACTGGTGGACCGCGGCGAAACGGTGTACCCGCTGCAGCTCGGGGAGCTCCTCACCGAGGCGAACGCCATCGTTGCGCCAGGGTCGAGCGGGCCGGTACGGGCGTTGCAGTCCATTCGATGAAGTGCGGATTCACATCGATTTGCCGGGGCAACTAGACTGGTTCAGTACTAATTGGAGGAGATAGCCGTGCAATCCGCTGATACTTCGCAGACTGGCACCGCCCGGGTGAAGCGTGGGATGGCCGAGATGCTCAAGGGCGGCGTCATCATGGACGTCGTCACACCCGAGCAGGC
>NZ_JBOGDD010001203.1:0-1917 GCF_050701675.1 Mycobacterium sp.
GCTTCGCACGTCTCACCAACGAAGGCGCGTACGCCAGCGCCTATGCCTGCGACCTGAACGCCACCGGCTTCTTCCCCGGCCTCAACGACGTGGTGCCGATCATCGTCGACGCCGCAACCCCCGGAAACAAGGCGTGGTACACGCCGAGATGCAGGAACATGGGCAATGGCTGAACAGACACAGAGGCAACGGCGCAGACGTCGGCCGCTGGAGGGTTACAACTCGGCGTGGCTGGGCTTCGGCGCGCTCGCCGTGGTGGTCGTGCTCATCGCTACGTTGCTGACGGTCAAAGTCGCCGATGTCGGATATCGGCACTACACCGCGCGGTTCCTGCAAGCCGCGGCGCTGCGGCCGGGCAACCCGATCACGATCGCCGGGATACCCGTGGGCGAGGTGACGAGCATGCAACTGGCCGGCGACCACGTGGAAGCCGGACTCAAGGTGCGCAACGACGTCACCTTGGGGCAAGACTCCAGAGCAACGATCAAGGTCACCACCATCCTGGGGTCCCGCTACCTGGCACTGAAGCCCGGGGGATCGGGTTCGTTGCGCGACAACACATTCGACATCACGCATACCGAGGTCCCCTATGATCTCCAAGAGGCATTGGCCGACGTCACCACCACCTACGAACAGGTCGACTCGGACAAGTTCGCCCAGACCCTGGGCATCCTCGGCAAGCAGTTGGAAGGCCTACCGGTCGTGCTGCCGCAGGCCCTGGAAAACACCCACACCCTGTCGACGATCATCGCCGAACGGCGCGATCAACTCGGCTCGCTGCTGAAGACCACGGAGTTGGTCAGCAACACGCTGCGACGCCAGCAGTCGAATATCGGCAACCTGATCAACCAGGGCAACGACTTGATCGGCGAATTCGTTGCGCGTCGCGCCGCCTTCCACTCGATGATGGCCGCGCTGACCAACCTGGTCCAAACGCTGAGCGGCATCGTCATCGACGACCGACCGGAGCTGGAGAAGCTGCTGCAGAACGTTCGCGAACTGTCCGACATGCTTGCCCAGCACGACGATCTGCTGCGCAGCACCCTGCAAGCGGGTCCCGTGGCCCTCCGCGGCCTGGCCAACGCGACCGGTACCGGCAACGCGGTGGACTTCAACGCGAGCAACGGGTTGCTGGTGGACTCGTGGATGTGCGCCATCAGCGGCCGGGCCAAGCAGTTCGGAATGATCCAGTACTTCAAGGACTGCAAGTGAAGGGCCGCCGAGCAAGGGTGATTTCACTCGCCACCGCAGGTCTGGTGCTGGCCGTGGTGGTGGCGACCGCTGGCTGGTCCTTGATCGGGGACAGCATCAACACGATCAGCATTACGGCGCAATTCGACAGTGCCGCAGGACTGTACGAGGGTAATACGGTTGCCGTGCTGGGGATGCCGGTCGGCAAGGTCACCACGATCACCCCCAAGGGCGGATACGTCGAAGTCGAGTTCACCGTGGACAAGAATGTCCAGGTCCCCGCCGACGCGCAGGCGGTGACGATCTCGAACTCGATCCTCACCGACCGCCAAATCGAGCTGACTCCGGCCTACCGCGGCGGCCCGACATTGCAGAATCACGCCACCATCGGGCTGAACCGCACCAAGACGCCGGTCGAGTTCGCCCGAGTGCTAGACGTTCTCGACAAGCTGTCGGGCTCACTGCGTGGTGACGGAAACGGTCAGGGCCCCGTCGCCGACCTCGTCAACGCCAGTGCGGCGATCGCCGACGGCAACGGTCAGAACATGAAGGACGCCCTTGGCGAACTATCGAACGCCCTGCGGCTGAGCGCCGACGGTGGCGCGGTCACCCGGGATCAGCTGACCACGATCATCAGAAACCTCAGCTCGCTGTTCGATGCCGCCGCCACCAACGACGCGACGCTGCGAGATTTCGGATCGACGGTGCGGGCGCTCAGTCAGACCC
>NZ_JBOGDD010001204.1:0-3061 GCF_050701675.1 Mycobacterium sp.
GTACCGCAGCAATCGACTGGTGTTCGCGACTTATTTCAGCGCCGGAGTACGGGTCTACGACGTGTCGGACCCGCGGGATCCGCGAGAGGTCGCGCACTGGGTCAGCGAGGCACCGGCGGGGTCGCCCGTGCCGCAGTCCAACGACCTGTTCGTCGACGAGCACGGCCTGATCTGGGTGACGGATCGCGGCACCGGCGGAGTCTTCTGTCTCGAGCCGCTGTCCGATCTGGCCGATCTCATGGCGGAGGCGGCCTCGTGAGCGAAGCCGGTTGCAAGGCACCCGGTTTCACCGCCGACGGTGTCGAGCTCGTCGGCTACCACGACGTCGGCGGCAAGCCCGTCTTCAAGCTGGCCATGCAGGTCGTCCCAGATTCATCCGGAGAGCGCTGGTACCTCTACGCGACACACTTCTGGGAACCGCGGCTGTCGATCTTCGACGTGACCGATCCCGCCGACCCGCGCCTCGTCGGCGCGATCGAGGGCCCCGATCATGCCGCGACCTGGCAGGTTCAGGTCGCCGACGGTCTGCTGGTCCAGGGCATGGAGCACCGACCGCCTGCCTGGGGAGGCGATCCCGCGCTCAACTCCGCCGAAGGCATCCGCTTCTTCGACGTCAGCGATCCGGCCGTGCCGAATCTCATCAGCGAGTGGCGCACCGGCGAGCACGGCGTGCACCGCAACCACTTCACCGGTGGTCGCTACGTGCACGTGACGGCGAGTCGCCGCGGGTTCGATGGCAACATCTACGTGATCCTCGACGTCGCGGACCCCCGCAGTCCCAAGGAGGTGGCGATGTGGTTCCTGCCCGAGCAGTACGTCGCCTCCGGAAAGACCCCACCCCGACGCATCTCCCTACACGGACCGCCGTACGTCCTTGGTGATCGCGCCTACCTCAGCTACGGGGCCGCCGGGCTCGTCATCCTCGACATCTCGGACATCGAGCGGCCGACGCTCGTCTCGCGTCTGGAGATCGGCGCTGCCTTCTCCAGCATGATCGCGTTGCACACCGCGATCCCGCTACCATCGCGAAACCTGTTGCTGGTCAACACCGAGGCCATCGCGGAGCGCCAGCAGGAGCCCTACAACTTCGCAGGCATCGTCGACGTGAGTGACGAGCAGAACCCCCGCCTGATGTCGCTGTTGCCGATCCCCCGGCCTGCGGCTGGTGCGGAGTATCCGAACTTCAGCGTGCGTGGTGGGCGGTTCGGCCCGCACAATCAGCACCACCCACAAGGCCCCGAATTGTTGGCCGACGACAACCTGATGTTCATGACGTGGTTCAACGCCGGGCTGCGGGTCTACGACATCAGCGACGCGTACCTGCCGCGCGAGATCGCCTGGTATCTCCCGGCCGACCCCGCCGAACGCCGCGGACTGCTACCCAAGACCTTGGTAACCCAGTCCGAGGACGTGTTGGTCGATGCCCGCGGCAACGTTTACTTCTCCGACAAGAATCACGGCCTGCACATCGTCCGGCTGACCGGCGTCTGAGCATCAGGGGCTCTCCATTCATCTAGGGGCTGGACATGCTCGGCGCCAGCCCGAGGTCGGCCAGCACGGTGCGTGCGGTGTTACGCCCAGGGCGACCCGACACCGAGCCGCCGGGATGCGACGTCGAACCGGTCAGGTACAAGCCGCCAACATCGGTGCGGTAGTCGAGCCAGCCGGGGATGACCTCTCCGTCGTCGAGTGCGAACTCGCCACCGTGGCAGGACCCGCCGATGTTCGAGAGGTTGTGCGCAGCAAGCGATGTCGGAGATTCAGGCCGGATCGCCAGGATGTCGGCGTCGTCGATCCCGTCCACGTGGCGGCGCGCGATGCCGAGCAGCACCCGCGCGTATGCCATCGCATCGGCGTCCGACCATGGACTACCGTCGCGGAGCATCGGCGCCACGGTCAGGAACTTGAACGTGCCGCCAGGGGCCCGGTCGGGATCGACCGTCGTCGACGACATCATCAGAAGCCACGGGTCCTCGGTCTCCAGACGTCCGGACGGCAGGCCGGCAACCTGGCGGAGTAATCCCTCCGGGCTGCCGAGTCCCCCTGCCGCCGATGCGACGGGGCCGTCGGCCGATCGATGGCATGCGTCGGCGCGAAGTGCGAAATGCACTGCGAACAGCGGGATTCCCGGTCGCCAGCAGCGTGCGGCGTCGTCGGCCACGATCGACGTCGTCTCGAGCATCGCGGCTAGCTCGCGAAGGTGGCTGCCTGCGACGACGGCCCGGCCGGCCAGGAATTCGCGGCCGTCGTCGGTGCGTACCCCGACGCAGCGCCCGCGCTCGACGAGATACGACGTCACCCACGCCGACGTCTCGACGACGCCGCCGTGGTCGGTGACGTGAGCCGCAAGGGCTTTCGGCAACGCGCCCGACCCGCCGACCGGCGTGGCCCAGCCGTAGGCCAGTCGGCCGGCCATGATCGCGGCAGGCAGTGCGCCGGTGCCAGGTCTCTCCGGCGGCTGCATGGTGGCGAAGGCCATCCAGGTCATCACCCGACGCACGACCGGGTGGTGAAACGTCGAGGCGATCACCTCCCAGGCGCTGCGGCGCCGCAACTGCTCATAGCTGTACGCCCACGGCTGGTCGGGCAACGGAAGACCTGCGGACAGATGGGCGTGCGCGATCCGCTGACCGGCGTTCCAGTCGTCGATCATGGTGACCAGGGCGTCGGCGTCCGTGCGCGAGTAGCGGGCGAACTCGGCGGCGGTGGCGGCCAGATCCGGGTGCACCGTCAGCAGATCGCCGTCGGCGAGCGGAAAGACCACCGCAGGGTCGGTGACGATGTACTCCAGCCCATAACGCGCGATGAGGCCAAGCTCGTCGTCGCGGATCAACGGATTCGACTGCAGCACGACGTGTGCCGTCGAGCAGGAGTCGTGCTGCCACCCCGGGAGGGTGAGCTCTTCGGTCACGGTGTTGCCGCCGATCACCTCGCGCCCCTCGAGCACGGTGACGGAGAGTCCTGCCTCGGCGAGGTACGCGGCGCAGACCAGAGCGTTGTGCCCGCCGCCTACCACGACGACGTCGCTGACCGGCCGGTCCGTTGAGGATGAGGGCACTTT
>NZ_JBOGDD010001205.1:0-6497 GCF_050701675.1 Mycobacterium sp.
CGGTGGTCACCGTCCGGTTCGACGAGTCGGCCAACGCGTTGCACGTCTCGGTATTCGACGATGGTGTCGGCGGCGCGACGGCCGGCGTCGATGACGATGCGACGGGTCTGCGCGGGCTAGGGGAACGCGTACGGGCCGCGCGCGGAACCTTCGAAATCTTCAGTCCCGCCACCGGATCCACCATCGTGACGGCGGTGCTGCCGTGCGCATCGTGATCGCCGAGGACTCCGCGCTGCTGCGGGCCGGCATCGAACGCATCCTCAACGATGCCGGACACGACGTGGTCGCAGGGGTATCCGATGCCACCGACCTGCTGCGCATCGTCAACGAGCTGAGGCCCGACCTCGCCATCCTCGACGTGCGCATGCCGCCCACGTTCACCGACGAGGGCATCCGCGCTGCCGCTCTGCTGCGCAGCCAGAACCCGGAGTCACCGGTACTGGTGCTTTCGCACTACGTCGAGGAGCGCTACGCCGCGGACCTGATCGCCTCGGACACCAGGGGATTCGGCTACCTGCTCAAGGACCGGGTCGCCGACGTGCCCTCGTTCCTCGACGCGGTCGACGTCGTCGGTGGAGGCGGCACGGTGCTGGACCCCGAGGTGGTCTCGCAGATCCTCGTCCGGTCGCGTCAGCGATCCACGCTCGACCTACTCACTCCGCGCGAACACGAGGTTCTCCAGCTGATGGCGGAGGGGCGGGCCAACTCCGCGATCGCGTCCGCACTTCACGTCTCGGTCGGCTCGGCCGAGAAGCACATCGCATCGATCTTCACCAAGTTGAACCTGGCTCCTGACGAGAGCGAGAACCGTCGAGTGCTCGCCGTACTCCGCTACCTCGAATCCTGAAACGACGGAAGGGTTTTCATCGTGACTACCATCGCTCCCCCGCCACCAGCTCCGCCTGCGCCCGTCACTGCCCCGCCGCTGCCCCCTGGCCGCCGCAGCGCCGTACGCGTCCTGGTCGTCGTGGCCGCCTCGATACTGGTCCTGGCGTACGTGGTGACGCTCGGCGTGGCCGCGTGGAGGCTCAATGCGCTGCGAATGAGCATCGAGAGCAAGGACTTGCCCGCGGGGATGCGCTCGCTGACGATCGACGCCGCAGACGCGAACGTCCGCGTGAAGGTCGATCCGCAAGCCGGCGCGCCTCACGTCGACCTACGCTTGGTCGACTCGACCCGCGATGACCGGGAGCGCATGGAGATCACCTCCGATGGCGACGGCACCCGGATTCTCCTCAGCCCGGATTCCCCGTCGTTCATGGACTGGGGCCGCTCGGGAGAAGTCACCGTCACGCTGCCACCGCAGTTGGCACGCGGACTGTCGGTCACCACCCAGCAGGACGACGGCAGGGTGATCGTCGACGCCGACGTCGACCAGTTGACCGCAGACAGCTCGGACGGTGACATCGTGCTGAACGGTGGCGCGAGGCGCATCGACATCACCAGCAGGGACGGCGATGTCGTTGCAAAGAAACCGATCTCGGTAACCGAATCGTTCAACGCGCACACGGTGGACGGCGACGTACTGGTCGAGTTCAAGGGCGCCGCGCCCCGCACCGTGGAGGCCATCAGCCGGGACGGTGACATCGCCATTGCGCTGCCCAGCCCTGGCCCATACCTGGTCGATTCGTCGGCCGACTCGCGCAGCATCCGCGTGCCCGAGACGACCGACCCGGTGCGGGCCGCCGCCAAGGTGACGGTGCGGACGGTCGACGGCGACGTCCTGATCGACACGTCGGGCGCGGCTAGATCAGGGCGGCGATGATCTCGGCGACCGATCCCGCCTTCGCCTTGCGGTAACCCGTGCCTGCCCACACGTTGACGCCGTGTGGGTCACCGGCACGCACGGATGCGGCCCGAACGGGGCTGGTCAGATAATGCACCTCGGGGTAGCCGAAAGGCGCCTCCGCGTCGTGTTCGTCGACGAAGCGATTGCGCAGTCCCCGGGCGTAACGGCCCGAGAAGCAGCGGGTGACGGCCGTCTCGACGAACTGCGGATCCGTCAGCGCCGCCCTGTGCACCGGGCTGCTCCCCGCCTCGTCGGCCAGGAGGAACGCCGTCCCCAGTTGGGCCGCCACCGCCCCCGAGACGGTCACGTCGGCGACGTCGACGGCGGTCATCAAGCCGCCTGCCGCGATCACCGGCACCTCGAGCGCGATCGTCGTCGCGCGGAGCAACTGAGCCAACGGCTGGGTGGGCGGCGCCGCCACCGGGTCGAAGGTGCCGCGGTGGCCGCCGGCATCGGGACCCTGGATCGCCACGGCGTCGACCCCGCGGGCGACGGCCACCTCGGCGTCGGCCAGTGTGGTGACCGTGGCGACGGTCGTGATGCCGGCCCCGCGTAGTCGTGCGCACTCGTCGGCCTCTGGCAGGCCAAACGTGAACGACACCACCTCGGGCTTGAGGTCAAGCACCACGTCGAGCTTGGCCGCCCATTGGTCGTCGTCGAAGCGCGCGTCGCCGAGTCGGACGCCGTAGCGCTTGGACTCACCGACCAGCCTGTTGGCGTATTTGTGAATGGCGTCGGGTCTGGCCGCGCTTGGTTGCGGAACGAACAGGTTCGCGCCGAGCGGACCGGTGGTGAGGCCGCGCGCCGCCGTGATGCGCTGCGCGAACACCTCCGCGGTCAGGTAGCCGCCCGCCAGGAAGCCCAGGCCACCGGCGTTGGACCCCGCGGCGGCGAGCTCGGGGGTCGTCGGCCCTCCTGCCATGGGCGCGACGATCACGGGAACGTCGAGTGCCCGCAGGTCGAAGCTGCTCATCACTTCACCGCCTTCGCGGACAGCAAGCAGTCCCGCGATTCGGGACCGAGGTTGTCCGCGTGGCAGTACGCCGCGATCCGGTACCCGCTCGGGTCACGCTGCACGTCGTCGATCATCATCTGAACCACCTCCGACATGATGCCTTGCCGCCACCAATTCCGGCCGAGGCAGTACCCGATTTACTCCTTGCGCGTCACGCCGAAAGTGGTTCACTGGTTCGAATGGCCATCACTTTCAACCACACCATCGTGGCCGCCAAGGACCGACGGGAGTCGGCGAAGTACTTCACCGAACTCTTCGGCCTGAATCCGGCCAAGGAATTCGGGCACTTTCTCGTGGTGACGCTCAACCACGGCGTCAGCCTCGACTTCGCCCAGGCAGCCAGCGACCAGGAGATCCATCCGCAGCACTACGCGTTCCTGGTCAGCGAAGCCGAGTTCGACGACATCTACGGCCGGATTCGTGAACGCGGACAACAGCATTGGGCCGATCCCAGGGGTGCCAACCCCGGGGAGATCAACCATCACGACGGCGGTCGCGGAGTGTACTTCCAGGACCCGTCGGGGCATTACCTGGAGATCATCACCCGGCCGTACGGATCCGGCGGCTGAGCACCCACGAAGGTGCGCGGATGTACGACTGTCGACGGCGTGTCGTGCACAGACACGCACGCTCACGGGGAGGGTCCGGGGCACGCTAGCCGTGGCCGCGCTCCTCCTCCTGGATGACGTAGTCACGTACGAGCGCGGTGACGTGCCTTGGCAGGTCCCCCGTCGCGACGTCGGCGAGGCTGGTCTCCTCCAGCACCAATCGCATACTGGCCCGCAAGGCACGCCAGACGTCGGTCAACGCCACGGTCGGCCCCGAGTACGGAAGGTCGCCGAGGCCGATGTCGCGGACGCTGGCCAACGGACCGTCGATGCAGCGCAGCACGTCGGCGATGCTGACCTCCGCAGCGGGCCTGGCCAGCTCATAGCCGCCGTCGCGACCTCGGTGGCTGCGGACCAGTCGATCAGTCCGCAGATCGGACAGAATGTCGACCAGGAACTGTGGCGGGATGCCCTGAGACTTGGCCAGGTCGTCGGTCTTGACCAGCGTGCCCGGCTCGACCGTGGCCAGCTGGACCATGGCCCGGACGGCATACTCCGCCTTGGCCGACATCCGCATGATGCGCATTGTGCCATCGACATGACTGCGAACCTTGCAGATGTGGTCCACCATCGACACATGACTACCCGCGTCACCTGCTGTCAGATCCCCTTGGCAATCGGTGACACCACCGGCAACCGGACCACCGCGCGAACGGCGATCGAGGAGGCGGCGCGCGACGGCGCGCAGATCGTCGTCCTGCCTGAACTCGCCTCCTCGGGCTACGTCTTCGCCGACCGCACCGAACTCGCCTCCCTCGCCGAGACCAGCGACGGGCCCGCCATCACCGGATGGGCCAACCTCGCGGAGTCGTTCGATCTGACCATCGTCGCCGGCTTCCCCGAGGCAGCTGGCGAGAAGATCTACAACAGCGCCGTCGTCGTCGATGCGACCGGAGTGCGCGGTATCTACCGCAAGGCACATCTCTGGGACAACGAGAACAACGTGTTCGACCGCGGCGACGACCTACCTCTGCTGGTGGAGACCGCGCACGGCCGGATCGGCGTCATGATCTGCTACGACATCGAGTTTGCCGAGTGGGTCCGCGCGGTCGCGCTGGCCGGCGCCGACCTGCTGTGCGCCCCCGTGAACTGGCCACTGCTGCCCCGCCCGGACGGCGAGCGCCCGACCGAGATAGTGCGGGCGCTGGCCGGCGCGGGCACCAACCGGATGCCCATCGCGGTGTGTGACCGCACCGGCGTCGAGCGGGGCGTGGACTGGATCGGAGGCAGCGTGATCACCGACGCCGACGGCTATCCGATGGCGATCGCGCAGTTCGGGACGCCGGGCAGTGTCACCGCCGACGTCGACCTCGAGCAGTCGCGGGTGAAGCGTTTCAATGCAAACAACGACGTGCACGGCGACAGGCGCACGGACCTGTACCGTCGCACGGCGCTACTGGACTGACGGCGGCGCGTTGCGCATGGTGCCCGTCATCGCCCGCACCGAGTCGGGCAGCGGTATGCCGGGAGTGAGATCTGGCGCGGGCAGCGGCGCGCCGTAGGTGACCGACATCGGCACGACGCCCGCCCACGCATCTGCGGCGACGTCCTCCTCTGGGTCCTCCGGCCAACCGGCACTGACCTTCAACGACCAGTTGTCCTCGCCGATGGGCAGTCTCAGCGCCAGCGTCGCCGCGAGCTCCTTGCGGTTACTTGGCCGCAGCTCGGCGACTCGGCCGGGGATGAACGTGTCGGTCAGGATCTGCAGGAGGCCGACCTTGTCGGCGTCGGGCACCTCCTCGAAGACACCGAAGAGCGCGGCGCTTCGGTAGCGGAACGACGATTCGAATGCGCTGCGCGCCACGACGACGCCGTCGAGTGTCGTTACGGACACGGCCGCGGGCAGTCCGGTCGCCAGCGCCCTGAGCCAGGGCGACCCCGTCGAGCCGTGGATCACCACGTCGTCACCGATCCTCGCGAAACCGGTCGGAAAGATCACCGGATGGCCGTCCCGGACCAGGGCGACGGTGGCCAGCGGTGTGCTGTCCAGAAGGGCGTCGAGCCCGCTTCGCGAGGTGTCCTGTTTCTCACTGAGACGGCTGATCTGGGTCGAGGGCTGGGTCATGCGTTCATTCTCAGTCGGGGATGTCCGCACCGCCAGCCACGACGACGGCGAATAGATCGGCCAGGCCCGCCAGGCTCGCCGACTGCAGGACCGCCGCGGGCACGGGCTCACCGTCCACCCCTGGCAGGGACCGGGTGGCGGTCGCGGCCGCCACGACCGTTGGCGCGTAACCCAGGTTGAAGGCGCCGCGTGAAGTCGAGTTCACGCACATGTGCGTCATGAAGCCGGCGATGACGAGATTTTTTGCGCTGACCGACTCGAGCTGGTTCTCCAGATCCGTCTGGACGAACGAGTTCGGATACTGCTTGACCACCACGGGTTCGCCGTCCCGCGGGGCTACCCGGGCGACGATGGCGCCGCTCTCACCCTCGACGTCGTACAGCGATCCCGGCCCGTCCGAGTGCTGGACGTGGATGATCGGAATACCCGCCGAACGCGCCCGCTCGAGCAGTGCGGCGGTCTCGTCGAGCGCCGCCTGGACACCCTCGAGTTCCATGACGCCCCGGGTGTAGGTGTTCTGGCAGTCGATCAGCACCAGCGTCGACTGGGCCAGGCTTACCGGCTCGAGTGGCAGTTCGGCCAGCGCGCGAAGAGTGGGATTGCTCATTCGGCGAGCGTACTCATCCACGTCGGTCCGATCTTGGCGATCGGGGTACGCCGTCCGCGAACCTAGACTCGGACGCCGTGAGGGTTCGGGGGTTGATCGTCGGCGTCGTCGTGCTGGCGTTGATCGGGGTGGGGATGACCATCGCGCTGCTGTCGCGCGACGACGGCGGCTTGTCACCTGACTGCCAGCACGTCGACGTCGCACTTCGCGCGTGGGGACGCGTGACACCGGCCATCCAGAAGACGATGGCGTCCGGCTATGGCGCGCCAGGCTTCGGAATGCCGCCCGGCCCCGACGTGCTGGAGAGGTCCGCCGCGCGGGCCGCCACCGGGGTTCGCACACAAGGCGACCTCGTCTCCTCGACCGCGATGCGCGAGGACCTCCTGTCCATCGCCGAAGGGCTCGACCTGATC
>NZ_JBOGDD010001206.1:0-1636 GCF_050701675.1 Mycobacterium sp.
ACGTATGGAATCTCGCGACCGCGTTGCTCGTCTCGGGAGCGGTCGCCGGATTCGGCTACTTCGGCAGCGTCGCGGGTGCGGTGGTCACCGAGGCGCCGGGCACCCGCGCGTGGCAGCTGGCGACCAGCCGCTTCGCAGGCGGCGCCGACCTGATGGACATTCCTCCTGGGATCGACGTCGTCGCCGGAACTGCTCCGCGCCCGACACCGCCTTCCCGAACCCCATTGCGGCGCCTGGAGCTTCGCAACGTGACGGCGGTGCACGACGATGGCACCCGCGGGGTCACCGGGGTTGACCTCACGGTCGAGGCGGGTGAGCTCGTCCTGCTGCTCGGCCAGGTTGGATCGGGAAAGTCGAGCCTGCTGTCGGCACTGTGCGGGCTGGTCGGGTACACCGGCGAGATTCGTTGGAACGGCGTCGACGTCGCCGATGCGCAGACGTTCCTGCGGCCGGGCCAGGTGGCGCACGTCGCGCAGGTGCCCCGGGTGTTGTCGGGGACGTTCGCCGACAACGTGCTCCTCGACCACGATCGGGAGATCGATCGGGCCGTCACCGATGCGCGCCTCGCACCCGACATCGAGGCGGCGGGCGGAACCGACGCGCTGGTCGGCCACCGCGGCGTCCGGCTCTCCGGTGGACAGGTCCAGCGACTGGCGCTTGCCAGGGCGCTGGCGATCGAGCCGGAACTGCTTCTCGCCGACGATATCTCGAGCGCTCTCGATGCGACGACCGAGGTGCAGTTGTGGGCAGGCCTGCGCGCTCGCGGCGTCACGGTGCTCGGTGCCACCTCCAAGCGGGCGGCGTTGTCGCAGGCCGATCGCGTCGTCGTCCTCGTCGACGGTGAGATCGCCGCCACCGGAGCGTGGGCCAACCTCTCGGGGGAGTGGAATCACCTCGCAGGCTGAGGATTCAAGCTCACGGGATGGTGGCGGCCCGAGCCATTGCGCACGAATACCGCTGTCAGCGTCAGGAAGCGGGGGCGTGCAGTCCCGGTCAGGAGAAGACGTCGTTCAGGGTGACGGTCTGCAATCGTCGTCCGGCGATGATTTGGGCCAACTGGGGCAGCACATGGCTGATGGGGGGCAGGTTGGCGTGCGCGAGCACGATCTGCTGCGGTTGAAACGATCCCTGCGCAAAGGAGATCATCGCCGCCTCGTCGATGGGCCGGGAGTCGCCGATCTCGGCGCTCCACAGAGTGATGGCGGTGTAGCCATGGTCGGCGGCGATGCGATCGGTCGCGGCGTTGTGGCTGCCGTAGGGCGGTCGGAAGTAGGGGGTTCCGTCTACTCCGTAGGTGTTTCGCAGGAAGTCGGCGTTGCGACCGATCTGCTCGTCCACCGCGGCCGGGTCGATCCGGGTGATGTTGGGGTGCGACCAGGTGTGATTTCCGATCTGAATCTGACCCGAGGCGACCATCGGCCGCAGCAGGGGCGCGTTCACGGTCCACGACGGGTTGATCCCGTTGGCGAAGAACGTCAGTCGCATGCCGGTATCGGCGCAGAATCGACCCAACGCGGCGACGTCCGCCGTACTGCAGCCGTCGTCGACGGTGAGGGCCAGTTGATTTCCGTCACCGGGTAGGCAAGTGATGACGCCGGCGGGCGCCGGAACTCGGGCATCGGGTATCGGCCAAGGC
>NZ_JBOGDD010001207.1:0-4377 GCF_050701675.1 Mycobacterium sp.
GCCGGCAGATGCACGGCGGAAACTCGAAGCTGTCGATCGAACAGCAGATCATTCGGCGAAAGCCCAATCTCCAGTCCACTCAAGCAGTCGTGTTGGTGACCGCCGCGGAGGCGGCGTACTGCCCCTGACCAGCCCGTCGGCAGACGGTTGAGTGGCTTTGACGCGGCGCTGGAACGCGATCCGGCTCCACACGTCGTCGAGAGAGGCGTACGTTTGGGTGAGCGTGCCCGGGTCCCCGGTGCGGCCATCGCCGAACGGTCGTCCGAGGAGGATCCGCCCATGATCCAGCCCGGAACGAACGGGCACGGAATGCAGCTCGCGGTCCCCAAGGTGCTCGACCACCCGAATCCTTCGGCTCCGCGCCCGTTCGACGTCCGGGCGCAGAGCACCCGCGACGTCATGGTGGTGACGGCCACCGGTGAACTCGACGCACTGACCGCACCACGGTTGGACGACGCGATCACGAGCGCGCTGCGGGTGCCATCGATCGCACTCATCGTGGATCTCTCGGAACTGGACTTCCTGTCCTCGGCAGGCATGGCCAGCCTGGTCGCCGGGAATCGAGCTGCCGGCGGTTCGAAACAGTTCTGCGTCGTTGCCGACGGACCGGTCACTGCTCGACCGATGAAGCTGATCGGTCTCGACAGCGAACTACGTCTCTATCCGAGCATGGACGCCGCACTGAACGCCATTCATTGAACATTCCCGTCGTGTAACCGTCGTGGGGTTCATCGTGGGGCCGTGTGCGATTCTGGCCCGGTGAAGCTCTACGCGTCCATCGCCTGCCTGGTCCTGCTGATCGCATCCTTTGTCACCGCGTGTCACCAGCAGCCCACGCCGACCGATCTGGACCGCATCGTCAGCAGCGGAGTCGTGCGGGTATGCAGCACGGGCGACTACCGCCCCTTCACCTACCGCAACCCGCAGGGGCAGTGGAGCGGCATGGACGTCGACCTGGCCGGCGACCTCGCCACCCATCTGGGCGTCACGCTGCGTCTGGTGCCGACCACCTGGTCGAACCTGATGAACGACCTGGACACCAAGTGCGATCTCGCGATGGGTGGCATCACCGTCACCCCCGACCGGGCGAAGAAGGCGCGGTACTCGGACCCCTACCTGCGGGACGGAAAAGCCGCCGCCGTCCGGTGCGTCGACTCGGCGCGATTCCGATCGCTGGCCGACATCGACCGGCCGGGGGTGCGCGTGGTGGTCAACCCGGGCGGGACGAACGCTGACTTCGACAAGGCGAACCTGAAGAAAGCCACCGTCATCGGGTACCCCGACAACAACACCATCTTCGAACAGATCACCGACGGCAAGGCCGACGCGATGATCACCGATGCCAGCGAAATCCGTTGGCAAAGAACGCAGAACCCGCAGCTCTGCGGCGTCGGCGTCGACCATACGTTCAACTCGGCGCAGAAGGCCTACCTGATCCCCAGCTCGGGCGTGGTGACTCAGCAACGGGTCAACCAGTGGCTCAACGAAATCGCCAACGACGGCACCTACGCCAAGTTCAGCCAGAAGTGGCTGGGGAGCGTCATCGGGCCCTGAGGCCGCGGGCTCGACGAATTCGACTGCCTCGACCCACTTCACGTGCTTGAAGCCCAATTCTGGTTCGTTGCGTGGCCGCAATGGAACGCCGTGGAGGGACGAGAGACCTTCGCACTCCGAGAATCGGATCAGTTGCAGCTGGCAGGTACGCCCAGATTCGGGCTAGCCGGGGGCCTAAATTGCGGTCAGCGTTGACGACATCGGCGACCCAGACCGGGATTCTTTCAGTCATGATTGCCGCACACGCGCCGAATCGGGTAGTCGGCGGCACCAACACGGCCAGGCTGGTGAAGGGCAGTCAGGGCAGCGTGGAGTATGCGGTCGAAGCGATTGGCACATTCTCTCTGGTGTTCACCGTCGGCGCTGCCGTCGGGAGCGCCAGCCCGTTCGCCCTCTTGGGTCTAGGTGCGGTGCTCGTCGTGATGGTCTACTCCGGAAGCTACCTACCCGGAGGGCATTACAACCCCGCCGTGACTCTTGCGATGCTGATGCGGCACCGCGTCGCGCTACGGGATGCGATCGCACACTGGATCGTCCAGCTCGGCGCCGGGCTGCTCGCCGCGGCGGTAGTGCGGGGAATCGTCGATCCTGCGCAAGTCGCGAGCAACGCGGCGATGGGCCCGGCCGGCCACACCCTGGTGATCGCGCTCGTTCTGGAGCTGATAATTACATTTGCCCTGTGCTACATGATGCTCGACGTGGCCACCAGCAAAAGACATTCGAATAGCTCCCGCTATGGCCTAGCGCTCGGGTTCACCGTGTTGGCAGGCGCTTTCGCGGTCGCTGCGATCTCCGGTGGCCCCTTCAACCCGGAAGCGTCGCTTGGCACTTCGGTGATGGCCATGTTCGCGTGGCCCACGTTGTGGGTGTATCTGGTGGCGCAGATACTCGCCGGACTGGCGGCCGGAGTCACCTTTCTCGCGCTCGACCCGACGATCGGTGAATCTGACTGGCGCACTAATCCCCTTCCTGACCAAGCTAATCCGACCGACAACCACGAGGCGCTCCGATGAACAAGTCCTCCGGTCCCGACACGTTCCATCCCGATATTGCGGTCGTGGGTGATCCGATGGCGGACTTCACCGCCCTTGTCGCTCGCTGGCGCCGCCGAGGAACGGTTGGGGCCACTCCGCCGTCGATCGCGCAGCGGGCGCTCGGGCGGCCAGACCAAGTGGACGCTCGCGCATTGCTCGGCTCGGCCCGTGTCCCCACGATCATCGCGATCGGTCCGTTCGACGATCGCACACACGCCCATCAACTGGCCGCCGCATTCATCGCAGTGCGACAGCAGTTTAAGGCGCAGCTCGTTCTCCTTGGAGAAGGAGTGCAGCGCGCCGTCGTGATACGGGAGACCTCCCAGCGAGCTGTCGGGACGAGTGTGCACGTGGTGAGCGGCTCCTGCGAAGACCGATGGTCCGACGTGGTCACCACTGCAGATGTGGTTGTGCTCAGCAGCTCATCGGGGACTACCACGCTGCTGGACGTGCTGGCTGCGGGGAGGGCGGTGGTCGCTCCAGCCGACCCGACAACCGTACAGCTGGTCGTACCGGGCATCGCTGGGCTGGTCTACCCGCCGGGGGATCTGTCCGGGATGACTGCGGCGCTTCTGCGGCTCTTGACCGAACCGGCGCTGCGTCGCGGAATGGGCGGTCGCGCAATAAATGTCGCACGTCGGCATCACCTGGAAACTCTGGCGAGAGATCAGTACGAGGAAGGGAATCGGGTATGAGTTGGCTCATGAATCGACTGTTGTTGTGGGTCGTCGACATCCTCGACCGCAAGCCAGCGCAATGACCGACGCGCACCCCACACCCACCACGACGAATGCCGGCATCCCCGTGGAAAGCGACGAGCACTCGCTGACCATCGGCCCCCACGGGCCGATCCTCCTGCACGACCGCTACCTCATCGAGCAGCTGGCACAGTTCAACCGCGAACGGGTACCCGAGCGTCAGCCGCACGCCAAGGGTTCCGGCGCATTCGGCCGATTCGAGGTCACCTTCAGGATGTCAGCGCATTTACCAAGGCGGCGGTGTTTGCATCCGGGGCCATGATCGACACGGTGATCCCGTTCTCCACGGTGGCCGGTGAGCGTGGCAGCGGAGATACCTGGCGCGCTGCCCCTACAAGATGGCGCCGGTGATCGCGGCGACAAGGCGGGCGTGGAAACCGACGTGCTCGGGATTCGTCTGGATCGCTTGGCGCAGAACGATCTCGACGTCATCACCGCCGTCCACCCTCGGCCGAACTTCAACAACGGGATCCTTCAGGCATTCACCGAGGGGTTCCAAGAACGGCCCGATACCCACATTTGGGACCGTCAACGCGGACGTAGCACCGCTGCTGCTCACTGGTAGAACACGATTCCTGTTGACGGGTAGCACAAATGGATGGCAGCAAGGGCGACATCGGTTCACTGGAAGGGAATCCTGGAAGGAGTCCAGGCTTTGGGCTACCACCTCCGAAGGAGTAATCACCATGGGTACCAAATTGAAGTACTTCGCAACGCTGTTTGCCGCAGGAGCTGGCGCGGCCGCGATCGCAGCGGCGCCGATCGCAGCGGCCGCTCCCGCTCCCGCTCCAACCGCGGCTGTGCAGCAGTCCTGCTCATCGACCGGTTCGGGATCCCTGTGCCAGTCGCCGGGCAATGTCGAGCTCAACGACTCCCCTCCTCCCGTTAGTTTCGACCCCTACGGAGGCGAGGAATTTCTGATGGGCGGCTACGGCGGCTTTCACGGCGGCGGCGGCGGCATTCACGGCGGCGGCGGACACCGGTAGCGGTCATTGACCAGGCCGCGTTTGGGTCAGGTTGACGATGTACAT
>NZ_JBOGDD010001208.1:0-6486 GCF_050701675.1 Mycobacterium sp.
ATGTGGAGCAGCGTCATCAAGGAGTTCGACATCGCCGAGAAGATGACCGTCGGCAACGACGTCATCACCATCAACTACTGCGTCAACTACGGTGGCCGCACCGAGATCGTCGAGGCGGCGCAGGAACTGGCGCAACTGGCGGTCGACGGCAAGGTCACTCCCCGTCGGATCAGCGAGGCCGCGTTCGCCAAGCACCTGCACCGCGACGACATCCCAGACGTGGATCTGTTCATCCGGACGTCGGGGGAGCAGCGGGCGAGCAACTTCCTGCTGTGGCAGGCCGCCTACGCCGAATACGTGTTCCAGGACAAGCTCTGGCCGGACTACGACCGCAGGGACCTCTGGGCGGCGTGCGAAGAGTACGTCCACCGCAACCGCCGCTTCGGCAGAGCCGAATGACAAGCCTGAGGGGCAGAGCCTGATGAGCACGCTCGTCGAACGGCTGACCTCCGCGTTGGGGGTGGTGACGACGCTCGTCGAGGAGTCGGACGGCGCCCTCACGGTGACCGTGGACGGTTCGGTGGCCTCGCTGCGCGTGGTGACCATCGCCGAGGGGCTGGAGATGGTGTCGCTCACCCAGCCGCTCGCGTGGGACCTCCCGCTGAACAACAAGATTCGTGAACGCGTGGCCGAGCAGGCGGGTAGGACGATGCTGGGCACCGTCGCGCTGGTCGAGAAGATCGCCGACGGGCCGGACACGCCCGCCAACGGATCGTCGGCCAGGACGACGCGCAAGTCCGCGACCAAGAGGGTCGCCGACGTGATGCTGCGCTACAACTTTCCCGCGGCCGGCCTGACCGAAGACGCCCTGCGCACCCTGATCCTGCTCGTCCTCACCACGGGTGCAGACGTCCGCAAGGCGCTGACGACGTGACGTCCACCGACCGCGTCATCCGGATCGTCGCTGCGGTGGTCGTCGACGCGGACAACCGCGTGCTCGTCGTCAGAAAGCGTGGGACGTCGTCGTTCATGCAGCCCGGCGGCAAGATCGAATTGGGTGAAGCCCCACTCGAGGCTCTCGCCCGTGAAGTGCGGGAGGAGCTCGGTGCCGGATTCGACGTCGCGGCGGCTCGGGCGCTCGGACGGTACACCGCCGCGGCGGCCAACGAGCCGGACCACGTCGTCGACGCCGACCTCTTCCTGGTGCGCCTTGACGCCGCCCCGCATCCTGCGGCCGAGATCGACGAGCTCGCGTGGATCGACCCCCATGCGCCCGGTGACGTGGAGCTTGCGCCGCTGACCGGTGACACGGTCCTCGCCTTGGCGCGCGACGTCGTCAGCTGACGCGCGACCTGCAGTCCCCGCAGACCCCGAAGATCTCGATGGTGTGGCTGACGTCGGAGAAACCGTGCCTGGCGGCGACATCCGTGGCCCACGCCTCCGCCTCGCCGCCGTCCACCTCGACCGTGGCCCCGCACGTGCGGCACACCAGGTGATGGTGATGGTGCTGAGAACAGCGCCGGTACACCGCTTCGCCCGTATCGGTGCGCAGGGTGTCCACCAGCCCGGCGGATGCCATCGACTGGAGCGTGCGGTAGACCGTCGTCAGGCCGATGCCCTCGCCACGACGGCGCAGTTCGTCGTGAAGCTCCTGGGCGGATCTGAACTCGTCGACGTTCTCCAACAGTGCGGAGATCGCGGCGCGCTGGCGGGTCGAGCGGACGGCGGTGCCCGTCATCGGGGGTCGTCCCCGGCGTATTCGCCCGCGTGGGCGACCGCGGCCTGCACGATCTCGGCGAGATGGTTGTCGACCAGCCGGTAGTGCACTTCGCGGCCGGTTCGTTCACCGGCGACGACGCCCGCTGACTTCAGGATGCGCAGGTGCTGGCTGACGAGCGGCTGCGGCACCCCCAGGGCGTCGACCAGTTCGTGCACGCATCGCGACGATTCGCGAAGCTGGAGCACGATCGCGATGCGGACCGGTGCGGCCAGCGCCCGCAGCAGGTCGCCCGCGGTGTCGAGCACGCTCCGCGGCGGCACCTCCTGCGGTGGTTCGCCGCCGTGGGCGTGGTCGACGTGACTGTCCTCGACCATTTTGGAAACCGTTTTCATTACGGGTCAGAATACATGCGCCATCGTGCATGTCAATCGACGAGGCCGTGGTGACGGAGGCGTCTGGCGAGTCGCTACGCTGTTGCACCGTGGCCTCCATCATCGACACCGTTGCCAACCTTGCGAAACGCCGTGGCCTCGTCTATCAATCCGGCGAGATCTACGGCGGCACCAAGTCGGCGTGGGACTACGGTCCGCTCGGCGTCGAGTTCAAGGAGAACATCAAGCGGCAGTGGTGGCGGTCGGTCGTCACCGGCCGCGACGACGTCGTCGGCCTGGACAGCGCGATCATCCTCCCGCGTGAGGTGTGGGTGGCCTCGGGCCACGTCGAAGTGTTCAACGACCCGCTCGTCGAGTCGCTGATCACCCACAAGCGTTACCGCGCAGACCATTTGATCGAAGCGTACGAGGCCAAGCACGGTCACCCACCACCAAACGGGCTGGCCGACATCCGCGACCCGGAGACCGGGGACCCGGGGCAGTGGACCGAGCCGCGCGACTTCAACATGATGCTCAAGACCCACCTCGGTCCGATCGAGACCGAAGAGGGCATGCACTATCTGCGTCCGGAGACGGCGCAGGGCATCTTCGTCAACTTCGCCAACGTGGTGACCACGTCGCGTCGCAAGCCGCCCTTCGGCATCGGCCAGATCGGCAAGAGTTTCCGCAACGAGATCACGCCGGGCAACTTCATCTTCCGCACCCGCGAGTTCGAGCAGATGGAGATGGAGTTCTTCGTCGAACCGTCGACGGCAGCCGAATGGCACCAGTACTGGATCGACACCAGATTTCAGTGGTACGTCGACCTCGGCATCGATCCCGACAATCTGCGACTGTTCGAACATCCCAAGGACAAGCTGTCGCACTACTCCGACCGCACCGTCGACATCGAGTACAAGTTCGGCTTCCAGGGCAATCCGTGGGGTGAGCTCGAGGGCGTCGCCAACCGCACCGACTTCGACTTGTCCACGCATTCAAAGCATTCCGGCACCGACCTCTCGTTCTACGAGCAGGCCACCGAAACGCGGTACGTCCCCTACGTCATCGAGCCGGCGGCGGGCCTGACCCGCTCGCTGATGGCGTTCCTGGTCGACTCGTACCACGAAGACGAGGCTCCCAACGCCAAGGGCGGTGTCGACAAGCGCACCGTGTTGAAGCTCGACCCGAGGCTCGCGCCCGTCAAGGCGGCGGTGCTGCCGCTGTCGCGCAACGCCGATCTGTCGCCCAAGGCGCGTGACCTGGCAGCGGAATTGCGCAAGTCGTGGAATGTCGAGTTCGACGATGCGGGTGCGATCGGGCGCCGGTACCGCCGTCAGGACGAGATCGGCACCCCGTACTGCGTGACGCTGGACTTCGACTCGCTGGAGGATCACGCGGTGACGATCCGCGAGCGTGACGCGATGACCCAGGAGCGCGTCGCGATCGACGCCGTCTCGGACTACCTCGCGGTGCGACTCAAGGGCGCCTAGCCCTCCGCCGCCCCTCACCACTCACGCCACACCCCCCCTTTGCCGCGAGCGTGCGTGTCTGTACGGCGACACCAGCGTAAGGGGGTTTAGTCAAGGGGTTGGGGGCCTGCCCGTTCCCTCGTCTCAACGTAGTTCGTCAAACGGGGTGGTCCCCGACAGCGTGCAATCGAGTTCGTTGAGGGAACGGGTGGGTCTGCTCAGGGTGTCGCTCGAGGTGGCCCTCTACGCCGCGTGGAGCTTGGCCCAACCCGTCATTCGGGTGGCTTGTGCTTAGGCCGCGGTAGGTAATTCGCGGGCGCCGGCCATGGCGGGATCCCAGTTGATGCGCTGGGTGGTGATGACGTGCAGCCAGCGCAGGAGCGCCGCAGCGATCGCGGCTCTGGCTTGTCCGTCTGAGAGTGGGTTCTCGGCTCGGGTCATCAGGTATCGGTAGCGGGTGGCCATCACCGGGTTGCTTGGCAATGCGCCCCACACCGCGCGCCACGCGGCCAGGCGTAGCCGTGGTCGACCGCGCCCGGAGATTCTGGATCGGCCGGTGGCCGTGCCGCTGCTGTTGTCGCGGGGACATAGCCCGGCATGTTTGGCCAGTGCGCGGGGGCTGTCGAAGCGGGTGGGGTCGCCGGTCTCGGCCAGGATCGCTGCCGCACCGACGGCCGAAACGCCGGGGATGGTGGTGACTAGGGCGGTGAGTTCCAGCTGGTCGAGGATCTCGACCATGCAGGTTTCGACTTGCGCTAGCCGGGTCTTGGTCGAGTGCCAATCGGTGAGCACCCACCCCGCGCGTTCCAACCCGCCCCGACGTTGTGTGCTGACTCCGGCCGGGTCTGACAGTGCGGTGAACATCGCGGCGATGATGGCGCGGCGTGCGCGTTGACCGCCCCAGCGGGGAAGTTCACGACGTACCGACGCCTCGAACCGTGCGGCACCGAGGCGGGCCAGGTGTTCGGGACGGCCCTTGCAGCGTCCCAGCACCACCGCCAGCGCGGCACACCACGTCTTGCCGTCGAAGGGCTGGGCCGCTGCGGTCAGCGCCGCTGGCCACGCGCATTCCAGCAGATCCCGCAGCTGCTGCACGCACGCGGTCGCCTCGGCGATCAGCCGTTCCCGGCGGGCACCGAGCTGACGCAGCCGCGCCCAGGTTTCATCGGCACGCTCTGGGGCATAGCAGCGCAACTGGCCGATGAGCCGGGCGATCAACACGGCGTCCTTGTCGTCGCTCTTGTCGCGGGTGTAGTCCTCGGCTTCGCGCGCCCGCCCCACGAGTAACGGCTGCACACACACCAAGGCGATATCCTGTTGAGCGGCAAGCTGATCGAGCACCCGCCAGCGGTGACCCGTCGGCTCACACCCCACCGTCACGTCGGTATAGCCGTGCTCACGGGCAACCTGACGGGCCCAGGTCAATACCGGGCCCAAGTTCCAGGCCTTGGCCCGAACTCGGCGGCGAGCCAATACCCGCGAGTCATGATCGGTGACCACCACGGCCTGCTTCTCGTCTGCCAGGTCCATCCCCACAATCGCGTTGGCCACCGGGACCAACTCCCGCATCTGGGCCAATCGCGCGTTCCGACGCTTGTCACCTCGCGACAAACTATTACCCTGGGTCATGACGTCCTCCTCGATGTTTTGGGATTCCAAGCCCATCAACGACATCAGGAGGACGTCCTTTTCATCAGCATTCTTCGACATAGCTCACTTACTACGCCGCCGCTGGTGGCACATCACGCACGTTCGCGGCGGCGCGATTGTGCACAGTCCGCAGTTGATCCCCAATTCGCCTTCGGTGACTTCCGCTGACGGCCGGTGCGAATCACGCTCGTCGACATGGATGAACTCGACGAGTTGCTCGATCGGCAGGACGGTGTGGCGACTAGTGCGCAACTTCTCGGCGTGCTCACGCGTCGCGGCCTGGAGTCCAAGGTCAACGCCGGCGACCTGGTGAAGGTGTGGCCGGGCCTGTACGGACGCGGCGAAATCGATGACCTCGTGCGACTGCGTGCGCTCGACTTGAGGGCTGGTGTCCGCGTCCCGATCTGCCTCGCCACCGCCGCCCGCGCCCATGGATTCGATACCGAGGACGTCGCAGACCTGCACGTACTCAACCCGGTTCGGCACCAATTGCGTTGTGTCGATGGCTTGTTCGTGCACCGGCGTGATGGCGCACCGCTGACGATCGTTGACGGCAGACTCGCAACGGCGCCGGCGTGGACGGCCGTCGAGGTCGCTCGCGGCCTGCGGCGTCCACGCGCGCTGGCGACTCTCGACGCCGCGCTGCGCAGCGGTACCTGCGATCGCCGTGAGCTGCGCGCCGCTGTCGCGCGTCAGGCAGGCAGGCGGGGCATCGTGACGGTGCGTGAACTGATCTCGCTCGCGGCTGCGGAAGCCGAGTCGCCGATGGAGAGCGAAGCCCGACTCGTGATGATCGACGGAGGAGTGCCCAGTCCCGTGCTGCAGCACGAGGTCATCGATCGCGACGGTCGGCTGTGGCGGCTCGACTTCGCCTGGCCGGACCGGATGTTCGCTGTCGAGTATGACGGATTCGACTTCCACAGCGACCCGGAGGCACTGCGCCGGGACCGCCAGAAGCGGGCCGCGCTGCACGAGCTCGGATGGGTCGTGATGGGGATCGTCGCCGACGACGTCAGGCGCAGATCCTGGGACCTGGTGCGCCGCATCGAGCTCGAATTCGAACGACGGATGGCGGCGTGAACGTGCGTCGAATGCCAAATCTCCCGGCGTGTCTCCGTACAGACGCGCACGCTCGCGGGAAGGTGAGAACGCGCGGGAAGGTGAGCTCGCGCGGGAAGGTGAGAATGCGCTAGAAGCGGCCGCCGCCGCCACCCCAGTCGCCGCCCGAGCCGCCGAACGACGTCGGACTCCAGCCGCCGCCACCGCCGACGCTTCCGCCGATGCCGCCGCGCAGCGCACCCGACAGGATGTTGCCGATGATGATGCCGCCGAGCAC
>NZ_JBOGDD010001209.1:0-5037 GCF_050701675.1 Mycobacterium sp.
GGCGACGCCATCGTGATCCACCCTTAGCGCTTCCCGCGACAGTTCGATGCCGACGCCGGATGCGTCTGCGACGTGTCCGAGGTCCGCCAGCAGACCGTCGGACACGTCGGTCATCGCCGTGGCACCGGCGTCTGCTGCCACGCGACCCTCTCCGTAGGGCACCGAGGGCACCAGGTGACTGGCGCGCAGCTCGACGTGTTTGCGAATGTCCTTGAGCCACAGGGTATACCCGGCAGCTGACCGCCCGACGTCACCGATGACCGCCACCGCGTGGCCGGGCCTGGCGCCGCTGAGCAGCACGGGCTCGCGGCCTCCTAGGTCGCCGAGCGCGGTCACCGAGATCACCCACTGCGGCGAGGCGACGAGGTCACCCCCGACGATGCTCGCGCCGAAGCTGCGGGCCTCCTGCCACATGCCGTCCGAGAGTCCCGCGACGTCGTCGCCGAGGGTGCTGCCCGGTGCGCCGAACGCGACGACGAACGCGGTAGCCGCCGCACCCATCGCCTCGACGTCGGCGGCATTCTGGGCGATCGCCTTGCGGCCGACGTCGTGCGGCGTCGACCAGTCGAGTCGGAAGTGCCGTCCCTCGACGAGCATGTCCGTCGACACCACCGTCCGACCGTCGCCCGCGGCGATCACCGCGGCGTCGTCGCCGGGCCCCACCAGGACGGCCGGGCCCTGCACCCGTCCATCGACGAGCCGGTCGATCACGACGAACTCCCCGAGATCGGCGAGCGTCTCCGCCCGCTCGCTGTTGGTCATGTCACCTTCCATCGGGTCGCCGGTTGCGTGCCCTGAACACCGGCGCGACCTGCGGTACGTTTGGTCCCTGCGGCGTGGAGTCTATGCAGCCAGGACGGAGGTCAGCGCGGGTGGTTGAGGCATTCATGCTGATTCAGACCGAAGTGGGCCGCGCCGAAGTCGTCGCGAAGCAGTTGTCGGCGCTGCCTGGAGTGTCGTCGTCGGAATACGTGACAGGACCCTACGACGTGGTGGTCCGCATCCAGGCCGACACGGATGCGCACCTGCAATCCGTCGTCGTTCCGAGCATCCAGCAGGTCATCGGCATCACCCGCACCCTGACCTGTCCCATCGCCGACGGAGTGCGCACCTAGAGTTGCTCGGGTGACCGACGACGAAGCCGACGGGCCCCCGCGCGCCGTGCTGATCGCGGCGATCGTCATCGCGGTGGGTGCGATCATCGCCGTACTGGTGGTCGCGGCCACCAGGGAGGCGAAGCCCGTTCCGCGGCCCGTGGCCATCGCCGCCGCACCCGCCCCGCACGCCGACGGCGACGCCTGCAGAGCGCTGATGTCCGCGCTTCCCGACGCGATGGACGACTATCACCGGGCACAGGCGGCCGAACCCGTGCCCGCCGGCGCTGCGGCATGGCAGGCCGAACCCGACGGCGACCCCGTCATCCTGCGCTGCGGGCTGGATCGCCCGGACGACTTCGTCACCAGCTCACCGTTGCAGGTCGTCGACGACGTGGAGTGGTTCCGGATCCCCGGAGACGGCCGCACCACCTGGGTGACGGTCGACAGGCCGGTCTACGTGGCACTGACGCTGCCCGACGGGTCGGGACCCACGCCGATCCAGCTGCTCTCGCGGGCCGTCGCCCAAGCCTTGCCCGCGACCCCGGTCAACCCAGCGCCGGTCCGCTGAGACGTTGAGGTAGCGCTGACGGCGATTGCTACTCGCACTTTCTCGCCACCAGCGCTACATCAACGGAAGACGCCGCTAGCGCAGGCCGGTGCCGCGGGCCACCGCCGTGTCGACCATGGCCGCCAGAAGCGTCGGGTAGTCCACCCCACTGGCCGCCCACATCCGCGGATACATCGAGATGGTGGTGAAGCCCGGCATCGTGTTGATCTCGTTGATCACCGGGCCGTCGTCGGTGAGGAAGAAGTCGACGCGCGCGAGACCCTGGCAGTCGATGGCGCGGAACGCCCTGATCGCCAATTGTCTTACTTCATCGGCGATCTCGTCATCGATCTTGGCGGGTACGTCGAGCTCGGCGGCGTCCTCGAGGTATTTGGTGGCGAAGTCGTAGAACCCGTCCTCGCGGCCGCGCACCCCGGCAACGCGGATCTCGCCGACGGTGCTGGCCTCGATGCGGCCGTCGGGCAACTCCAGCACACCGCACTCCAGTTCGCGGCCGACCACTGCCGCTTCCACGATGACCTTGGGGTCGTGTTTGCGCGCGTAGGCGATGGCCCGGTCCAGCTCGTCCCACGTCGTGACCCGGCTGACGCCGATCGACGAGCCCCCGCGGGCGGGTTTGACGAACACCGGAAGGCCGAGCCGCTCCCTGTCGTCGAGGTCGAGGGTCTGGTCGTGGGCGCGCAGCACGGCCTGCTCGCCGATGGGCAGCCCCTCCGCCGCGAGCAGCTTCTTGGTGAACTCCTTGTCCATACCCGCGGCACTGGCCAGCACACCCGCACCGACGTACGGCACGCCCGCGAGCTCGAGCAGTCCCTGGATGGTGCCGTCCTCGCCGTAGGGACCGTGCAGGACGGGGAAGACGACGTCGACGGCGGCGAGGACGTCCCCCGCTCCCGTGCCGAGCGACAGGAGCTGGCCACGACGGCTGGGGTCCGCCGCGAGTGCGAGCGCGGTCCCCGACGCCCCGGTCACCTCGGGAAGCCTGCCGTCGGTGATCGCCAGCGAGTCGGGGTGGCCGTCGGTGAGCACCCAGGAGCCGTCGGGCGTGATGCCGACCGCGACCACCTCGAAGCGATTCGGGTCGAGGTTGCGCAGGATGCTGCCTGCGGAAACACACGAGATGGCGTGCTCGGAGCTGCGGCCGCCGTAGACGACGGCCACGCGCGTGCGGGCAGGCGGGCCGGGCTGATCGCGGTCGGTCACAACCTAGAGAGGCTACCGTCCTGGCCCGAACCCGCATGGCAGCACTCGTTGACCTGCGCTTCAACCATGCCTCACCGGGCTGCCCCGACCTCGATCAGCTGACCCGTCACGTCGCAGCCCGCCCGCGACACCAGGAAGGCCACCGTGTCGGCGACCGCTTCTCGACGACGCTGGGACTCCCTCTCCGCCTCCTGGCCCGGCTCGGGATTCATGTTGCTCGGCGAGACGGCGTTGACGTTGACGTGGTCGGCCGCACACGCCGCCGCGAGTGCCTTGGTCATCCCGACCAGTCCGTACTTCGCGGCCGAGACGTGGAACCTGCCGGGATCGCCGCTCAGCGCGTTGCCTCCGATGATCGAGACGATGCCGCCCCCGTCGGCGCGCAGCCGCGGCAGGGCAGCCAGGACACAGTTCATGGCGCCGTCCAGGGTTACCGATCGGACGGCCTCCCAGTCCGCGGCCGTCACGTCGTACACCGGCACCCGGGTCCGCGCGGCGGCGTTGTTGACCAGCACCCGCAGCGGACCCAGTCCGTCGGCCACCGCGAACATCCGCCCCACCGCGGCCGGATCCGCGACGTCCGCGGCCGCCACCGCCGCGGCGACACCGTGCGCGCGGGCCTCCGCGGCCACCTTCTCGGCCTGCTCGACGTCGGAACGCGTGTTGACGACGACGTCGTAGCCGTCCCGCGCGAGCGCCAACACGATTGCGCGCCCCAGGTTGCGCGCTCCGCCGGTGACCACGGCGACGCCGCGGCCCTCCTTGGTCTCCTGCCCGTCGGTCACGACCGCACTCCCGTCATCGCCACCAGTTCGGCGAAGTCAGCGGCGGTGTCCATCGACCAGCACGCCTCCAAGAGCCGGGCCGCACCGTCGACGCCGAGGCGTGGCGCGGCGTTGTCGGTGAACTTCGCCGCCAGATCGTCGTCGGTCAGCGGATTTTCCGGGGTGCCGCGGTTTGCCTCGACCCGCAGCGTCACCGAGCGTCCGTCGATCAGGTCGACCGCGACCTCGGCGGCTCGTTTGCCGACGGAGCGGTCGGACGTGACGTCGATCAACTCACGTACCGCTGCGATCTCGCGATCGACGGCGGCCTCGTCGGTGAAGTGGTCCAACCGCGGGCGGGGTGCCAGCAACGCCACCGCGACACCGTGGGTGAGGCTGAACTTGGCGTCAAGTCCGGTCCGTGGATCAACCTTGCCAGTCACCGTCGCCGCCTTCGTATTCACCGTCGCTCGAACGCGTTTCACCTCGGAGGCGCCGAAACCGTACTCTGCCCGCAGACCCAGCACCGCATCGATGGCCGGGTGTGTCAGCGATCCGCTGGGATAGGCCTTGTAGCCGTTGGCGAGCAGGTGCCACTGCTCCCCCAGCCCCTCGGTCAACTTGGCGGCATCGGGATTCGGTGACATCACCGCGAGGAACCCGCGGTCCCCTTCCATGATCTCCGTCGACGACGTGATGCCCTCGGCGGCCATCGTCGCGGACAGCAGGCCATCCATGGCGGCCTTGCCCGCATGCAGCGGTTTGCCGTCGGTGCCGTACACCGCCTTGAGCCCCGCGGCCTGGGTGCCCGCGCTGCCGAGCGCCTGGTTCAGCGTCGCGGTCGGCAGTCTCAGCATTCGGCCCGCGGCGGCCGCAGCGCCCACGTGCCCGACCGTTCCCGTGACGTGCCAACCGATCTCGTAGTGTGCGTCACCTGCCGCCCGGCCCAGCCTGCACTCGGTCTCGAAGCCAGCGACGAACGCGGTGAGCGCGTCACGTCCGGCCACGGGTGCGCTTTCGGCGAGGGCGAAGACCACCGGCCAGACCGGCGCGCTGCCGTGCACCGTGGTGTCACCGGGGTTGAAGGTGTCGTCGTAGTCGAGCAGGTGGGCGGCAAATCCGTTGACCAGCGCCGCGTACGGCATCGTCGTGGTCTCCGATCGGCCGATCACCGTGTGAAAACCCATCCCCGCCATACGATCCGAGACCCGTAGCATGGCCTCGACCGATGGGTGGCCCGCCGCGGCGACCGCGACGCCCACGTGGTCGATCAGTGCTCGCTTGGCCTCGTGCACGACGCCTGCCGGGAGATCGCCGAACTCCAGTCGCGCCGCGAAGTCGGCGATCACCGCGCTCGGCCCACGGACGCTCACAGCTGACCGAGGCCCAGTGCGGCGATCAACGT
>NZ_JBOGDD010001210.1:0-14735 GCF_050701675.1 Mycobacterium sp.
TTCCAACACGGTGCTTACTTCGGTCCGTCGACGCGCGATCGCTACGTCACGCTCGCCGAGGCCCGTCCGCTAGTGGCGGTGTTCGGGCGGGAGATGGCTGCGCGTCAGGCACCCGTGTTGCGTGCCGTCGACCTCGACGCCTCGGACCCCCTCTGCGACGAATGGGTCGTCGTCACCCTTGGTCCGCAGACTGCGGTAGCGTTGATCGCCCGTGAATGTGCGGGCCAGGCCGGCGAAGCGGACCACGACCGTCGCTTCGACTTCGTGGTCACCCATGACCGAGCGGTCGTCACTGCAGCGGCGTCCGCCCTGCTGAACAGAGTGCCGTGATGACCCATCGAAACCGGCGCCTCCATCGACGTGATGGCAACACCTTGGACAGCTGATTCCGATGCCCGATACCGACACCAACGCGCACTACGGCGGTGACGCTGCCGAGGCGTCGTTTCGACGTTTGGTCGACCGCAGTCCCGACGGAATCATCGTGCACCGCGAGGGCCGCGTCGTCTACGCGAACGACACGGCGGTGCGGTGGATCGGAGCGCAGTTCGCCGACCAGGTGCGCGGGCACCTGGTCACCGAGTTCCTCCATCCGGATTCGATCGAAGCCGTTCTGACCCGAATGGCGGCTCTGCGCAGCGAGGGAGACGTCACCCGCGCCTCGGAAAGTGTGCTCCTACGTCTCGACGGCACCACGCTCGACGTGGAGGCCGTGACGGCGCTGACCACGTGGGAAGGCAGACCGGCCTATCACGTGACGCTGCGGGACCTGACGTTCGTCCGCACCGCGCAGCGGAGCCTGCGCTACCAGGCCGCATTGGTCGACCATGTCAGCGTGGCGGTCATCGCCACGACGGTCACCGGCCTAGTGACGAAGTGGAACCGCGCCGCCGAGGTCACCTACCAGCGCCCGGCGGCCAGTGCTCTGGCCCTGCCGATCAGCACCGCCGTCGGAGCGCCACTCGACTTGGCCGCCGTCGTCGCCGGTGGTGGCGTGGTGCACGCCACCCACCACACGTCGGACGGCCATCCGCTGATCGTGCGGGTGGCGGCGACGCCATTGGACACGGGTTACGCGCTGGTGTGCACCGATGAGACCAAATCGCATGGGGTGGAACGCCTTCTGCGCAGGATCGTCAATTCACTCGATGAGGGAATCCTGGTCATCGACGGTGCCGGGAGTGTGACGTCAGCGAACCCGGCCGCCGAGAAGATCCTCGGGCTGTCCGCCGCGGTGCTCACCGGTGGCGACGGCCGCGCCGTGCACGTCGTACCGATGTTCGACGCCGACCGTCGCCGAATCGACTTGCGGGACAACCCCGTCACGCGGACGGTCCGAACGGGACAGTCGTTCCACGGCTTCGTCGTCGGTATCGACCGGACCGACGGTCGCCGCACCTGGTTGCGGGCGAGCTGTCGACCGCTCGAGAGCGACCGTCGTTACGGCGCGGCCATTCTGGTGTCCTTCTCCGACATCACCGCCGAGCGGGTCGCTCGTGAACGGCTCACCTACCGTGCGACACACGACGCACTGACCGGGCTGCCGAACCGCGCCGCCGTGCTGCACCACATCTCCGATTCGCTTCGCGCGCATGGCGATCAGCGGCTGGGCGCCGTGCTGTTCATCGACCTCGACAACCTCAAGTCGATCAATGACTCGCTGGGCCACGACTCCGGTGACGAACTCCTGCAGAGCGTTGCGCAGTGTCTTCGCGCGTCGGTGGGACCGTACGACGTGGTCGGCCGCCTCGGGGGAGACGAGTTCGTCACGCTGGTGGCCGGTGACGTGGGGGGTTCGGAGCTGGCTGACTTCGTCAGCCGACTGGAACGCAGCCTCGCCGAACCGATGACTCTTGGCGCGGCGACGGTGCGCACGCAGGGCAGCATCGGGGTCACCCTCGTGGCGCCGGACGATCGCCGCAGCGCCATCGAGATCCTCCGTGACGCGGATTCGGCCATGTACGAGACGAAGGCCAATCGTCGGCGACGCATCCACCGCAGGACTGGTACGTCGGACCGTCGAATGCCCGACGGCGCGACCAACGATCACGACGTCGCGCGTCACTCGTCACGGGCCGCCGAGGGGCCCGCCGGGTAGCCGGGTCCATCAGCGACGCCCTGCGACCTTCATCTCGATACCGTCGAGCAATTGTTCTAGGCCGGTATGGAATTCGGCCAGTGGATCGCTGTTCGCCTCGTCGAAGGCCCCCGCGTCGAGGGCAGCGGACAGCGCGGTGAACGTCGTCCGGTCGACCAGTCGTTTGAGCAGGTCGGGATAGCCGTGATCCGGCACGGCGCCGGCCCCGATGGCCAGAGCCGCGGCACCGCGCACGAAGTGCTGCACGGCCATGACGGCGCCGAGCTTGTCGCGCTCGGCGAGTGACGTGCCGCCGAGTGCGGCTAGTGCGGTGTTCAGCCACGACAGCTGGCCGGGGTCGGCGGGAGGGCCCACTGACGCGGTGTGCAGCACCCAGGGATGACGGTGGTACACGCCCCACAGCCCGTTCGCCCAATCCGTAAGGGCGCCACGCCAGTTCGCGGGATCGGCAGAGGTCGGTGGCCGGCCGGGCGCCGCGGACAGCATGAACACCAGCAGTTCGTCCTTGTTGGCGACATGTCGGTACAGCGACATCGTGCCGCAGCCCAGCCGCTCGGCCAGGCGCGCCATGGACAGCGAGCCGAGCCCATCCGCGTCGGCCAGATCGATCGCCGCCGCGACGATGCGGTCGCGGGTGAGCCCGCTCGACCGCCGGGGCGGCGAGCTCTCCTGCCACAGCAGGGTCAGCGCACGGGGGAGTGGCGTCTCGTCGGCTTCATCACTGGTCATGTGGGTTTCAGCCTAATGGATCAACCCCGCCTGTGCGTATGTCGTACGCTAATGCGTATGACATACGCACGTCGTTGGTCTGCGCTGTTGGTCGTCGTGGTCGCCGTGTTCCTGGTGCTCTCGCTGCCGCCCTATCTGACCGTTGACCCCGCGCGGTCGCGGGTGCCTGCGACCTTCGGTCTGCACTATCCGTTGTTGGTCGTCCACGTGGCGCTGGCCAGTGTGGCCATGGTGGCGGCGCTGGTTCAGATCTGGCCGGGGTTGCGGGTCCGGCGGCCGGGGCTGCATCGCGGCATTGGCAGGGTGTACGTCGCCGCGGCACTCCCCGCGGCGGCGAGCGGCATGGTCATCGGCGCCGCGACACCGTTCGGCCCCGTCCTCGCCGTGGGCAACGTCGCGCTGGCCACGTCGTGGCTGTGGTTCACCGTCAACGGGTACCTGGCCGCACGGCGGCGCGACATCGCCGGCCATCGGAGGCACATGCTCCGCAGCGTGACACTCGCGTTCTCCATCATCACCAACCGGATCTGGAACCCAATTTTCTACCTGACCTTGCAACCCCTGCGGGACAGCGTCTTTGGCGGCGACGAAGAACACTTCATCTGGCTGGTGGCCGGCCTGTCCGGTTGGCTCGGCTGGACGGTTCCGCTGCTCGTGGTGCAGTGGTGGTTGAATCGCCAGTCCGAGATGCCGGCATCGTCAATTCCTCAGCCTCCGAATACGTTGCGGGTGTAACCTCCGGGCGGTCGTCGAGGATCCGGCGATTCACCGACCTTGGACGGGGTGCGATGACCACTGGGGCGAGCGAGGCGACGGGACAGATGCGCGAATTCAAGGGCAGGATCGAGCTCGACATCCGCGATTCCGAGCCGGACTGGGCGCCGTACGCCGCGCCGACGGCCCCGGCGGATGCGCCCAACGTGCTCTACCTCGTCTGGGACGACACGGGCATCGCAACGTGGGACTGCTTCGGCGGCCTGGTCGACATGCCCGCCATGAGCCGCATCGCCGAACGCGGCGTGCGCCTGACGCAATTTCACACCACTGCGCTGTGCTCGCCGACAAGGGCCTCACTGCTCACCGGGCGCAACGCCACCACGGTGGGAATGGCCACCATCGAGGAGTTCACCGACGGATTCCCGAATTGCAACGGCCGCATCCCGAACGACACCGCGCTGCTCTCGGAGGTGCTCGCCGAACAGGGTTACAACACCTACTGCGTGGGCAAGTGGCACCTCACTCCCCTCGAGGAGTCCAATCTTGCGGCCACCAAACGACATTGGCCGCTGAGTCGCGGCTTCGAGCGGTTCTACGGATTCATGGGCGGGGAAACCGACCAGTGGTATCCCGAACTCGTCTACGACAACCATCCCGTCGCCCCTCCCGGCACCCCGGAGGACGGCTACCACCTGTCGAAGGACCTGGCCGACAAGACCATCGAATTCATCCGCGACGCGAAGGTGATCGCGCCGGACAAGCCGTGGTTCAACTATCTCTGCCCAGGGGCGGGCCACGCCCCGCATCACGTCTTCAAGGAATGGGCCGACAAGTACGCCGGGCGCTTCGACATGGGCTACGAGGCGTATCGCGAGATCGTCCTCGAGAACCAGAAGAAACTCGGCATCGTGCCGCAGGACACCGAATTGTCGCCCGTCAACCCGTATCTCGACGTGACGGGACCGGGCGGCGAGCCATGGCCCTACCAGGACACCGTGCGGCGGTGGGACACGCTCGACGACGAGGAGAAGCGGCTGTTCAGCCGGATGGCCGAGGTCTTCGCCGGCTTCCTGTCCTATACCGACGCCCAGATCGGCCGCATCCTGGACTACCTCGAGGAGTCCGGGCAGCTGGACAACACCGTCATCGTGGTCATCTCCGACAACGGCGCCAGTGGCGAGGGCGGGCCCAATGGTTCGGTCAACGAGGTCAAGTTCTTCAACGGTTACATCGACACCGTGGAGGAGAGCCTGCGGTTCTACGACCAACTCGGTGGGCCCGAGACCTACAACCACTACCCGATCGGGTGGGCCATGGCGTTCAACACGCCCTACAAGCTGTTCAAGCGCTACGCCTCACACGAAGGCGGCATCGCCGATACGGCAATCATCTCCTGGCCCAACGGGATCGACGCCCACGGCGAGGTTCGCGACAACTACGTCAACGTCTGCGACGTCACGCCGACGATCTACGACCTGTTGGGGATCACCCCTCCCGACGAGGTCGGGGGAATCGTGCAGAAGCCCCTCGACGGGGTCAGCTTCAAGGCGGCCCTTGCTGATTCGTCCGCCGACACCGGCAAGGACACGCAGTTCTACGCGATGCTGGGAACGCGTGGGATCTGGCACGACGGCTGGTTCGCCAACACCGTCCACGCCGCCAGTCCCGCAGGCTGGTCGCACTTCGACGACGACCGCTGGGAGCTCTTCCACATCGAAGCGGACCGCAGCCAGTGTCACGATCTGGCGGCCGAACGACCGGAGAAACTGGAGGAACTCAAGGCGCTCTGGTTCAGCGAGGCGGCCAAGTACAACGGACTTCCGCTGGCTGATCTGAACCTTCTGGAGACCTTGACGCGGTGGCGGCCCTATCTGTCCGCTGACAGGAAGACGTTCACGTACTACCCGGGCACCGCCGAGGTCGGCATCGGCGCGGCGGTCGAGATTCGGGGACAGTCCTTCTCGATCCTCGCCGAGGTCACCGTCGACTCGGCCGACGCCCAGGGGGTGCTCTTCAAACAGGGCGCCGGGCACGGCGGGCACGTGTTGTTCGTTCAGGGCGCCCGCCTGCAGTACATCTACAACTTCATGGGTGAGGACGAGCAGCGGGTGTCGGCGCCCGATCCGATTCCGTTGGGTGATCACGTCTTCGGAGTCCGCTACGAGAAGACCGGCACCGTCGAGGGCAGTCACACACCGCTCGGCGACGTGTCGCTGCACATCGATGGTGAGACGGTCGCCACCCTGTCGGGGGTGCGCGCGCATCCCGGCACCTTTGGGCTCGCCGGCGGAGGGATCGCGGTGGGACGCAACTCGGGGCAGGCGATCTCCAGCGCCTACGCGGCGCCGTACGCCTTCACCGGTGGCACCATCGAGAAGGTGGTGGTGGACATTTCGGGCACCCCGTACCGGGACGTGGCACGGGAGCTGGCGCAGGCTTTCTCCAAGGACTGATCACACAGCGCCTACCGTGAACGGGGTGCTCACGGAATTGGTCGGGCTTGCCGGCGGGGACTTCCGGATGGGGTCGACGGCCTTCTACCCGGAGGAATCCCCTGCCCACATGGTGATGGTGTCCGCATTCGCCGTCGAGCGGCACCCAGTGACCAACGCCCAGTTCACTCGATTCGTCGAGGACACCGGATACGTGACGGTGGCCGAACGCCCGCTCGATCCTGCGCTGTACCCCGGGGTCGCGGCGGCAGACCTCGGGCCGGGCGCGCTGATCTTCCGACCGACCGCCGGACCCGTCGATCTGCGGGACTGGCGACAGTGGTGGGACTGGGCGCCGGATGCGTCGTGGCGGCAGCCGTTCGGTCCGGGCAGTGCGATCGACGACCGTCTCGATCATCCGGTCGTGCAGGTTTCGTACGTCGACGCCTTGGCCTACGCGAAGTGGGCGGGACGGCGCCTGCCCACCGAAGCGGAGTGGGAGTACGCCGCGGGTGGCGGCGCGACAACGACCTACGCGTGGGGTGACGAGGTGGCGCCGGGCGGTGACCTGATGGCCAATACGTGGCAGGGTCACTTCCCCTATCGCAACGACGGCGCCATGGGGTGGTCCGGCACGTCCCCGGTCGGCGCCTTCCCGCCGAACGTCTTCGGGCTGGCCGACATGATCGGCAATGTGTGGGAGTGGACGACGACGAGGTATTCGATGCGGCATCGGCGGGCGGGAGCGGAGCGACAGGGGGATCAGCATCGGCGGGCGGGAGCGGAGCGACAGGGGGATCAGCACCGGCGGGTGCCTGAGCAGCAGGCGGAGGGCTGCTGCACGCCCGCGAGGGAGCCGGATCCGAGCGTCAACCAGACACTGAAGGGCGGCTCGCACCTCTGCGCGCCGGAGTACTGCCACCGCTACCGACCTGCTGCCCGATCGTCGCAATCGCAGGACAGCGCGACGACCCACATCGGGTTCCGGTGCGTGGCCGACGTGTGATTCGAAGCGCGTCCGCGGGGGCCGCCTGCGGCCCATACTGTGCCGATGACACGCCACCCACGTGGGGTCGGATGGCTGATTTCGGCACTGGTCGCCGTCAGCGCGGTGAGCGGGTGCACGAAGACCAGCGACGGTCACCCAATCGCAGGACCGACCGGTGATGCGACGGCGACGGCCACCTCGCCAACCACGTCGGCGAGCACCCAACCCGACCTGTCGACCATGGGCGTCGCACCCACCATGCGGGAGACGGTTCCTCCGAACGCCCTGTTGTGTCTGCCGCCTCCGGCGGAGGCCGGCACGGCAACTCCCGTGCTGATCGGTGACCCCGCCGCGCCGAGGATCGTCGTATCGCTGCCCGCCGGATGGAGTGCGGCGCCAACGCCCGCGGGTGTGTCGCTGACCGGACCGGACGGCACCTCCGGCGACGTGAGCATCGCCAGGACCGACCTCGACCCGGCCGCGGCCTTCGAGAAGTACGCCGACGACGTCATGGCGTCGGCCCCGATCAGCAGCGTCAGCGTGCTGCCCGCCGAGATTTGCGGCTACAGCGGGCAACGCCTCGTGGGTGAGCTCTCCGGTGGCGCGCAGGGCAACGAGACCTTCGAGGACCGCATTGCCCACATCTGGACGAATACGAAGAACTACCTGGTGACGATCCATGCCGCCGCGCCCAGCGGCACGCCGGCCTTCGATGCCGCGACGGCGGTGCTTACGGCGGATTTCGCCATCACGATCCCGTGAGTGCCAGACTTCAGGCAGCGTCGCGATCCGGCCGAGAGCCCAGATCCGACGCGATTTGGAGCATCGCGCGTGCTCACCTACTATGTAGGGGTTGCCTTGGGCAGACCTCGGCTGACTGTTCGGATGTAGCTCTTCGCGCAAGCGATCATCGGAGAAGCCAGCCCTGCGTGCCCTTGGGTGACGAAGACCGCGTACGTCAAACAGTTTCATGCTGCTTGCCGTGCACTCAATTCGAGGAGATCTAGTGATTCAGCAGGAGTCGCGGCTGAAGATCGCCGACAACACGGGCGCCAAGGAGATCTTGTGCATCCGGGTGCTCGGTGGCTCGGGTCGGCGATACGCCGGCATCGGCGATGTCATCGTGGCGACCGTCAAGGACGCAATCCCCGGCGGCAATGTCAAGAAGGGCGAGGTCGTCAAGGCCGTCATCGTCCGCACCGTCAAGGAGCGCCGCCGCGCCGACGGCAGCTACATCAAGTTCGACGAGAACGCCGCCGTCCTCATCAAGCCCGACAACGACCCGCGCGGCACGCGCATCTTCGGGCCGGTCGGTCGCGAGCTTCGCGAGAAGCGCTTCATGAAGATCGTTTCGTTGGCCCCGGAGGTGCTGTAAATGAAGGTGCACAAGGGTGACACCGTGCTGGTGATCTCCGGTAAGGACAAGGGCGCCAAGGGCAAGGTCCTGCAGGCCTTCCCGACCCGCGAGAAGGTCCTGGTCCAGGGCGTCAACCGGATCAAGAAGCACACCGCCGTCTCGCAGAACGAGCGCGGTGCGTCCTCGGGCGGCATCGTCACGCAGGAGGCTCCGATCCACGTCTCGAACGTGATGGTCGTCGACTCCGACGGCAACCCCACCCGCATCGGCTACCGCTTCGACGAAGAGACCGGCAAGAAGGTCCGCGTGTCGAAGAAGAACGGCAAGGACATCTAGAGATGACTACCGCAGAGAAGACGCTCCCGCGTCTGAAGCAGCGCTACCGCGATGAGATCAAGGGCGCGCTCAACGAGCAGTTCAACTACGCCAACGTCATGCAGATCCCCGGCGTGGTGAAGGTCGTCGTGAACATGGGTGTCGGTGACGCCGCCCGTGACGCCAAACTGATCAACGGCGCGGTCAACGACCTGCAGCTGATCACCGGCCAGAAGCCGGAGATCCGCAAGGCGCGCAAGTCGATCGCCCAGTTCAAGCTCCGCGAGGGGATGCCGATCGGCGCCCGCGTGACGCTGCGCGGCGATCGCATGTGGGAGTTCCTGGACCGCCTGGTCTCGATCAGCCTCCCGCGTATCCGCGACTTCCGCGGTCTGTCGCCCAAGCAGTTCGACGGCAGCGGCAACTACACCTTCGGCCTCACCGAGCAGTCGGTGTTCCACGAGATCGACGTGGACAGCATCGACCGGCCTCGCGGCATGGACATCACCGTCGTCACGTCGGCGACGACTGACGACGAAGGCCGCGCGCTGCTGCGTGCGCTGGGCTTCCCGTTCAAGGAGAACTGAGCAGATGGCAAAGAAGGCGCTGGTCATAAAGGCCAACAAGAAGCCGAAGTTCAAGGTTCGCGGTTACACGCGCTGCAACAGGTGTGGACGTCCGCACGCGGTGTTCCGCAAGTTCGGCCTGTGCCGAATCTGCCTGCGGGAGATGGCGCACGCCGGCGAGCTGCCCGGTGTCCAGAAGTCCAGCTGGTAACCCCCAACCAACAGACCAACTAGGAAAGCACGCGGCAGGCCCCCAAGGGTATTCAACCCGGCGGGAACCGCCGCGAGGAAGGTGAGCTGGCTGTCATGACCATGACGGACCCGATCGCAGACTTCTTGACACGTCTGCGCAACGCCAATTCGGCGTACCACGACGAGGTGACTCTGCCTCACTCGAAGATCAAGGTGCACATCGCCGAGATCCTCAAGGAACAGGGCTACATCACCGACTTCCACACCGAGGATGCTCGGGTGGGCCAGGCACTGGTGGTGCAACTGAAGTACGGCCCAAGCCGTGAGCGCAGCATCGCAGGCCTGAAGCGGGTTTCCAAGCCCGGCCTGCGCGTGTACGCGAAGTCAACCAATCTGCCCCGGGTTCTCGGTGGCCTCGGCGTGGCGATCATCTCCACGTCCGGTGGCCTACTCACCGACCGTCAGGCAGCACGACAAGGCGTGGGCGGCGAAGTCCTCGCTTACGTGTGGTGAGGGAGTAGACATGTCGCGAATTGGAAAGCAGCCGGTCCTGGTTCCCACCGGGGTCGACATAACGATCGACGGACAGAACGTGTCCGTCAAGGGGCCCAAGGGCTCACTCGCACTCGATGTGGCCGAGCCGATCTCGATCGAGCGCAACGACGATGGCGCCATCCTGGTGACCCGTCCGGATGACGAGCGGCGCAACCGCTCGTTACACGGGTTGTCTCGCACGCTGGTCGCCAACCTGATCACCGGTGTCACCGAGGGCTACACCACGAAGATGGAGATCTTCGGCGTTGGTTATCGCGTCGTGCTCAAGGGCAAGTCCCTCGAGTTCGCGCTGGGCTACAGCCATCCCGTCGTGATCGAGGCGCCCGAGGGCATCACGTTCGCGGTGGAGACGCCGACGAAGTTCTCGGTCACCGGTATCGACAAGCAGAAGGTCGGCCAGATTTCGGCGAACATCCGCCGCCTGCGTCGCCCTGACCCGTACAAGGGCAAGGGCGTTCGCTACGAAGGCGAGCAGATCCGCCGCAAGGTCGGAAAGACAGGTAAGTAATGGCTGCCAATACAGAAACCATCAAGCGCAAGCCGCTGGGGCAGAACGTCTCCGAGACCCGGCGGATTTCGCGGACCCGTCGCCACGCCCGGCTGCGCAAGAAGGTCGCCGGTACTGCCGAGCGTCCGCGCCTCGTGGTCAACCGCTCATCGCGGCACATTCACGTGCAGCTGGTGGACGACCAGACCGGCACCACGCTGGCCGCCGCGTCGTCCATCGAGGCCGACGTCCGTGCCGTCGAGGGTGACAAGAAGGCCCACAGCGTCCGGGTCGGACAGCTGATCGCGGAGCGCGCCAAGGCCGCAGGCATCGACTCGGTCGTGTTCGACCGCGGTGGAAACACCTACGGCGGCCGCATCGCCGCACTGGCCGATGCCGCCCGCGAGAGCGGACTGACATTCTGATGAAGACTCAAGACGGAAGGACTGTCTGATGGCCGATCAGCCAACAGCAGGAACCGGAACCGGCGCCGGAGCGGCGGGCACCACCGGTAGCCGGCCCCCACGCGGTGGCGGCGGGGGTGACCGCGACGGACGCGGGCGCCGCGACGACCGTGGTGGCCGTGGTGGCCGCGACGGCGGTGACAAGAGCAACTTCCTCGAGCGCGTCGTTGCCATCAACCGCGTGTCGAAGGTGGTCAAGGGTGGTCGGCGCTTCAGCTTCACCGCGCTGGTCATCGTCGGTGACGGCAACGGCATGGTCGGTGTCGGCTACGGCAAGGCCAAGGAAGTTCCCGCCGCGATCGCCAAGGGCGTCGAGGAAGCACGCAAGAGCTTCTTCCGCGTTCCGCTGATCGGTGGCACCATCGTCCACCCCGTCCAGGGTGAAGCCGCCGCAGGCGTGGTCATGCTGCGTCCCGCCAGCGCGGGTACCGGCGTCATCGCCGGTGGCGCGTGCCGCGCGGTACTGGAATGCGCAGGCGTGCACGACATTCTGGCCAAGTCGCTGGGCAGCGACAACGCGATCAACGTGGTGCACGCCACCGTTGCTGCGCTGAAGATGATCCAGCGTCCCGAGGAAGTCGCCGCGCGTCGCGGTCTTCCGATCGAAGACGTCGCACCGCCGAGCATGCTCAAGGCGCGGCGTGAGAGCGAAGCGCTGGCCGCTGCGGCCGCGCGTGACGGATCGGCATAGTCATGGCTGAAGTGAAGATCACCCAGGTGCGCGGCACCGTCGGCGTCCGCTGGAAGCAGCGCGAGAGCCTGCGGAGTCTCGGACTGCGCAAGATCCGTCAGACCGTGGTGCGCGAGGACAATGCACAGACGCGCGGCCTCCTGGCCGTCGTCAACCACCTCGTCACCGTTGAGGAGGCGTAAGTCATGAGTGACGTCATCAAACTGCACGATCTGCGCCCAGCGCCCGGGTCCAAGACCGCCAGGACCCGCAAGGGTCGCGGCGAGGGCTCGAAGGGTAAGACCTCGGGTCGCGGCACCAAGGGCACCAAGGCCCGCAAGAACGTCCCCGTGACGTTCGAGGGTGGCCAGATGCCCATCCACATGCGGCTTCCGAAGCTCAAGGGCTTCCGCAACCGCTTCCGCACGGAGTACCAGGTCGTCAACGTCGCCGATCTGGACCGGCTGTTCCCCAACGGCGGCACGGTCGGTGTCGACGAGCTGGTGGCCGCCGGTGCGGTCCGCAAGAACACCCTGGTGAAGGTGCTCGGCGACGGCAAGGTGTCCGTTAAGGTCGATGTCACCGCTCACAAGTTCAGCGGCAGCGCGCGCGAGAAGATCAGCGCCGCGGGCGGGTCAGTCACCGAGCTGTAGATCAGACGTACGGAGCCCCGCACGCCTT
This sequence comes from Mycobacterium sp., assembly GCF_050701675.1. GTDB lineage: Bacteria > Actinomycetota > Actinomycetes > Mycobacteriales > Mycobacteriaceae > Mycobacterium. Next base: position 12,252 of record NZ_JBOGDD010001210.1, read on the forward strand.
GGCGTGCGGGGCTCTTTCGTTCATCTGGTTGGTTCGTCCTGGACGTCTCAGGACCCGTACTGGAAGCAGCCGATGCCGGGCACGCAGCCGCCTCCGCCAGCGGGTCCGCCGTGGCCGCACGAGCCGTCGGCGGTGCAGCCCCCGCCACCTTGCGGACCACCGTTACCGCACGTGCCGTCGTTGGTGCAGCCGCCGCCGCCCTGAGGGCCACCGTTACCGCACACGCCGTTGGCGCAGCCATCACCACCAGGACTCTGCGGGGCGAACTGAGTGGTCTGGTTGCTTGCCGCAATCGCGAAATTCTCCGCCACAGCGATCGGCGCGGCGAAGATCGCCGTCGCTGCAGCACCGGCCATGATCATTGGGGTTATCAAATTCATCGCTTTCATACCGCGTTTGTACCACGCCGTAGCGGCGTCAAAACGCAGGCGAATGAAATGTGCGTCACACAACGAAGCTGCACTAGCTACCGGTTGTGACGTGCGACGGGTCAGTGCAACTGTGGCAGCACCTCGGCCGCGAGCCGGTCCATTTGCTCGCGGTCCTCTGCGACGTCGTCGCCTAGTGGGTTGAGCAGAATCATTTGCGCTCCGGCGTCGATGACGGCACTTAGCCCGGCGGCCACCTCGGCCGGGGTACCCGACACCGGCACCGCCTCGATGCCGGGCATTTGGCCGTACTTGCGGTGCAATCCGGCGACGACACGCTCCCGCGCACGAGCGGCGTCGTCGTCGATCATCAGGTAGACGCGCTTGCCGATCGTGAAGGCTGCCGGATCCCGGCCCTGGACGTCGAGTTCCCTGCGCACCGTGGCGGCCACCTTGACGAACGTCTCGGTGGTGGAGGAACCCGCACCGAGGAAGGAGTCGCCGAGGCGCACCGCGCGGGCCAGCGCGGCCCCAGCGGTGCCGCCGAACCAGATCGGTGGGTGCGGCCGCTGCACGGGCTTGGGCTGAATCGGCAGGTCGTCGACATCGCGGAACCTGCCGTGGAACGTCACCCGCTCCTCGTCCGACCACGCTGCCTTCATGAGCTCGAGACCCTCGGTGAAACTGCTGATGAACGTCTTGGGCTCGATCCCGAACGCGGCGAATTGACGGAACCCGCCGCCGGGCGCCACCCCGAGGTCGAGTCGGCCGTGGCTGAGCCGGTCGACGGCCGTGGCAGTGGAGGCCAGCTGCAGCGGGTCGTGAAGCGACGACACGATGACCGCGACGCCAAGCCGCAGCCGGGTGGTGCACGCGGCTGCGTAGGAGAGCAGCTCCATCGGCGCGATCAACGACTCGGCACCGATCGTCTGCTCAAGCGTCCACCCTCCTTCGAAGCCGAGTTCCTCGGCGCGGAGCAGGTAGGCCTTGAACGCGGGCCCGTCGAAGCCGTTCAGGTCGAGCTGGGGCAGAGAGATCGAGAAGCGCACCCGATCCACGTTACGGCTGATTTCGCGAAACACTGCTCGCGGAGGGTTTGGCGCCATCATCGGTAGGCTCGCGTCATGCTCAGCTTCCTGACAGACGTGCCCGGCGCCGGCGAATTGCGAGCGATCGTGCGCAAGGTGGACACCGCGCGTCACAACGGCGTGCCCAGTGGCTGCGTGCTCGAACTCGACCTCCAGTCGATGCCACCGGAGTCGAGCGGCTTCGATCCGCTGGCCATGCTCAACGGCAACGGCAAGCCCCTGCTTCTGCGCGAGGCGGTCGCGGCCATCCGGCGGGCCGCGAAGGACGATCGCGTCGCAGGGCTGATCGCGCGCGTCCAACTGCCTGCGGCGCAGGCCGGGCCGGTACAGGAGCTGCGCGAGGCGATCGTCGAGTTCAGCGACACCAAACCCTCATTGGCTTGGGCCGAAACCTATCCGGGCACGATGTCGTACTACCTCGCGTCCGCCTTCCGCGAGGTGTGGATGCAGCCGTCGGGCACCGTCGGGCTGGTCGGGTTCGCGACCAACGCACTGTTCCTGCGCGACGCGTTGGCGAAGGCGGGTATCCAAGCGCAGTTCATCGCACGCGGCGAATACAAGTCGGCGGCCAACCTGTTCACCGAGGAGAGCTACACGGAGGCGCACCGGGAGGCCGACGGCCGGCTCATCGAGAGTTTGAACGAACAGGTGCTCGCGGCCGTGGCGGCGTCACGCCACCTCGAAACCGGCGACGTCGACGCGCTGGCGGACAAGGCGCCGCTGCTGCGCGACGACGCGGTCACCGGGCGCCTCGTCGACCGCATCGGATTCCGCGACGAGGCATATGCGCGCATCACCGAACTGGCGGGAGCACCGGCTGTCGCACCCGACGGTCCCGACGCGCCACCGCGGCTCTACCTGTCCCGTTACGCACGCGCGACGGGGCCGGGGTCCACGCCGTCACTGCCCGGCCGCAAGTCCAAGCCGACCATCGCCGTAGTGACGCTGGCCGGGCCCATCGTCAGCGGTCGTGGCGGACGTCAGCTGTCCCCGCTGGGAACGTCCAGCGCAGGCGGTGACACCATCGC
>NZ_JBOGDD010001211.1:0-5073 GCF_050701675.1 Mycobacterium sp.
GCATGCAGAAGCGCGGCCGGTGGCGGCGCGACGTTGACCCCTTCCGCCACCAGCGTCTCGAGCAGCTCGGTGGGAACGTGTTCGTGATCGAACGTCAGGGCGGTGGCTCCGATGGCCGCGCGCCGCAGGTCGTCGAGGTCGGTGTGTGAGCCCAGCACCACGTCGGGGGTCACCTGGGCAGCTGGATCGTCCGGCGCGGCGGCCAGCACGCGCAGTGCTTGCCCGAGGGCGATCGCGGACTGGTGGGTCATCCTGGCGAGCTGGCCACCGCCGATCATGGCGACCAGTGGTGGTGCAGTGGGGTGTCTCGGCACGGCACATATGGTGTCACGGCCATGACCGGGTCGTTTAACGGCCGCGACCGTAGCGAGTCGGCGTCTGGGGCTCGGTTCCGTACACTGGCCACTTGTGTCGTTCACTGATGCCACGATCGCGCGGCTACCACGCCCGATCCGGCCCTACGCGGAGCGCCACCACGAACTGATCAAGTTCGCGATCGTCGGCGCGACCACCTTCGTCATCGATTCGGTGATCTTCTACACCCTGAAGTTGACGATTCTCGAGCCGAAGCCGGTCACCGCGAAGATCATCTCCGGCATCGTCGCCGTCATCGCTTCCTACATATTCAATCGCGAGTGGAGCTTCCGCGACCGTGGTGGTCGCGAACGCCATCACGAGGCGCTGCTGTTCTTCGGCGTCAGCGGGGTCGGTGTGCTGCTGAGCATGGCGCCGCTGTGGTTCTCCAGCTACGTCCTCGAGCTGCGCGTGCCGATGGTGACGCTGACGATCGAGAACATCGCCGACTTCGTCTCGGCGTACATCATCGGCAACCTTCTGCAGATGGCGTTCCGGTTCTGGGCGTTTCGGCGCTTCGTCTTTCCCGACGAGTTCGGCAGAAATCCCGACAGGGCCGTGGAGTCGACGTTCTCCGACGGCGGACTCGCCGAGGTCATCGAGGACGAGATCGAGGCCGCCGCAGGCACATTGGACGGCACGGTCACTCCGCTGCGCCCGCCGGAGGGCGGCCCGAAGGATCGTCGCGTCAGTTAGTCGTCGCCGGCTACGCCGGAGGACGGCGCTCACCGTGGGTGCGGCTGTCCGACTCCTCGGTCCCCAGCGTGTCGAACACCTCGTGATAGAGCAGTGAGTGAACCTGTTCGACGCGGGGAATGTCGTTGAACTCCAGTGGATCCTGAGACGCGGATTCGATGATCAGGGTGCCGGTGCGCAGCATCCGGTCCAGCAGGCCGTGCCGGAACTCGACACTGTTGATCCGTGCCAGCGGAATGTCGATCCCGGAGCGGGTCAGCACGCCGTGCCGGAACATCACCCGCCGGTCGGTGATCACGAAGTGTGTTGTCCCCCAGTTCAAGAACGGCCACAGCGTCAACCAGCCGACGACGATCAACCAGATCGCCGCGATGATCGCGAAGATGACGCTCTTCGCGGTCGACTCCCAGTCAGTCCTGTTCACCACCGCCGCGACGAACGCGGCGAGCGCACTGGACAGCACCAGGACGAGCACCGGGCCGATGAGCCGTTTGAAGTGTGGATGCCGGTGCAGCACGACCTGTTCGTCGGAGGCCAGCACGTTGTCGGGGTAGCCCATGGGCGAACGCTCCGTTCCGAGGTCTAAACGGCCCGGACGTGCACGACGTCGCCCGCGGACACCGTCACCGTGCCCTGGTCGGTGTCGATCAGCAGCCTTCCCTGATCGTCCACGTCGGCGGCCACTCCCGTGACTTCCTTGTCGCCAGGCAGCGAGGCCCGCACCCGGGAGCCGATCGTGAGACTGCGCTGCCGGTAATCGTCGGCAAGCGTGCGCCCGTCGCGCCACTGCCCGATCCGGTCGGCGAGTTCGTGGAGCAGTCGGCTCACCAGCGCGGTCCGGTCCAGCGTCGACGCGCCGAGGTCCTGCAACGACACCGCGCCCGGGTTCTCGGACTCGTCGGCGCTCAGTGTCACGTTGAGACCGATGCCCAGGATGATCACCGGATGCGGTGCGGCCACCTCGGACAGGATGCCTGCCAGTTTGCGCGGCGGGCCGTCGGTGCGCGCCAGCACGTCGTTCGGCCACTTCAGCCCGACCCGCACTCCGGTGACCGCGAGAACCGCGTCGACGACTGCGATTCCGGCGGACAGCGGCAGCCATCCCCACGCCCCGGGCGCCACCCCTCCGGAGTCCACCCCGACCGAAAGGATCACCTGGGCGTGCGGCGCCGCGGACCACGACCTGCCGTTGCGACCGCGGCCGGCCGTCTGGTTCTCGGCGAGCAGGACGGCGCCGGCGATGTCCTCGCCCGCCATCGCGCGGGCGAACAGATCCGCGTTGGTGGAACCGGTCGCGGTGACCACGTCGAGGCTGCGCCACGGCGTAGTGGCGCCTGCGCCAGCGAATTCGTCGCGCAGCGCCCGGTCGTCCAAGGGGGCCCGTGACACGTTGAGAGCCTAACCTCGGCACCGACGAATTCACCGGTCCCCTGCCGTGCCCGCTGCCGCCCGGTCGCGATGGTCACTCCTCTGGCGGCCACGGCGTACCGATAGCATCGCTACCCATGACGAGCGTTACCGACCCATCTGCACCCACCTCTGGGCAAGAGATCGACATCCACACCACTGCGGGCAAGCTGGCCGATCTGCGCAAGCGCGTGGAGGAGACGGTGCATCCGGTCGGCGAGGCTGCGGTCGAGAGGGTCCACGCCAAGGGCAAGCTGACGGCTCGGGAACGCATCTTCGCTCTGCTGGACGAGGGATCGTTCGTCGAACTCGACGCACTCGCCAAACACCGGAGCAAGAACTTCGGGCTCGACGCGAATCGCCCGGTCGGTGACGGTGTGGTGACCGGCTACGGAACCATCGACGGTCGCGATGTCTGCATCTTCAGCCAGGACGCCTCCGTGTTCGGCGGGAGCCTCGGCGAGGTCTACGGCGAGAAGATCGTCAAGGTGCAGGAGCTGGCGCTCAAGACCGGCCGCCCCCTGATCGGCATCAACGACGGTGCGGGCGCGCGCATCCAGGAGGGCGTCGTCTCCCTCGGCCTCTACAGCAAGATCTTCCGCAACAACATCCTCGCCTCGGGCGTGATCCCGCAGATCTCGCTGATCATGGGTGCCGCGGCCGGTGGGCACGTCTACTCCCCCGCGCTGACCGACTTCGTCATCATGGTCGAGGGAACTTCTCAGATGTTCATCACCGGGCCGGACGTCATCAAGACGGTCACCGGCGAAGAGGTGACCATGGAGGAGCTGGGCGGCGCGCACACCCACATGGCCAAGTCGGGCACGGCGCACTACGTGGCCACCGGTGAGCAGGACGCCTTCGACTACGTCCGCGATCTGCTGAGCTACCTGCCGCCCAACAGCGCGGCCGAGCCGCCGCGCTTCCCGGCGCCCCCGCACCCCGGCGACATCGAGGACAACCTCACCGACGAGGACCTCGAGCTCGACACCCTGATCCCCGATTCACCGAACCAGCCGTACGACATGCACGAGGTGATCACGCGCATCCTCGACGACGACGAGTTCCTCGAGGTACAGGCAGGTTACGCAGGCAATATCGTCGTCGGCTTCGGGCGCGTCGACGGACGCGCCGTTGGCATCGTCGCCAATCAGCCCACCCAGTTCGCCGGCTGCCTGGACATCAACGCCTCGGAGAAGGCGGCCCGCTTCGTGCGGACGTGCGACTGCTTCAACATCCCGATCATCATGCTGGTCGACGTCCCTGGCTTCCTCCCAGGCACGGACCAGGAATACAACGGCATCATCCGCCGAGGCGCCAAGCTGCTGTACGCCTACGGCGAGGCGACCGTCGCCAAGATCACCGTCATCACCCGCAAGGCCTACGGCGGCGCGTACTGCGTGATGGGGTCCAAGGACATGGGCTGTGACGTCAACGTCGCGTGGCCGACGGCGCAGATCGCCGTCATGGGCGCCTCGGGCGCAGTCGGCTTCGTCTACCGTTCCCAGCTCAAGAAGGCGGCGGCCGACGGCCAAGACGTCGACGCGCTGCGGCTGGAGCTTCAGCAGGACTACGAGGACACCCTGGTGAACCCCTACGTCGCCGCCGAGCGTGGGTACGTCGACGCGGTCATTCCCCCGTCCCACACCCGTGGTTACATCTCGGCGGCGCTGCGCCTGCTGGAACGCAAGATCGTGCAGTTGCCGCCCAAGAAGCACGGCAACATTCCGCTCTGATCACCGTCATCACGCCCCAGAACGAACGGACAAGCCCGTGTCACAAGACGTCGCCATCACCGAGGTCTCCGACCCGCAAGACCTGACGATCGGCGCGCCGGTCGACCCGACGGTGCCGGAGATCAGGATCCTCAAGGGCAATCCCTCCGACGAGGACCTCGCCGTGCTGGTGTGCGTGCTCGCCGGGGGCCGCGGGACGGCGGAGCCCGGGCCGCAGGAACTCAACCTGTGGGGGCATCCGGTGGACAAGCTGCGGTACTCGAGCGTGAGCTGGCAGCGCGTGACTCAGGTGGGACGCACGCACGTCCGGCGTTGATGAGCCGCTTGCGCGAAGAGAATCGTCGTTGATGAGCCGCTTGCGCGAAGAGAATCATCGATGACCCGCGTGATCCTTGCGTCGGCCTCTTCGGGTCGGCGCAAGGTATTGCGAAGTGCGGGCATCGATCCGCTGATCGTCGTCTCCGGCGTCGACGAGGACGCGATCGTCGCGTTATTGCCCGACGACTCGGGCCCTGGCGAGATCACGAACGCGCTGGCGACCGCAAAGGCAGCCGCGGTGGCACGGACCCTCGATGCCGGGCTGCGCGTGGATTCCGTTGTCATCGGCTGTGATTCGATGCTGTACCGGGATGGCCGGCTCTGGGGCAAGCCGGCGTCGGAAGCCGCCGCGATCGCGGACTGGCGATCAATGGCGGGGACGACGGGCGAGCTGTACACCGGACACTGCGTGATCCGTCTGCGCGACGACGTCATCACGGCGCAGACCGCCGCGCACTCGGTGACGAGCGTCGACTTCGGCAGTCCATCGGCGAAGGACCTGAGTGCGTACGCCCGAAGCGGGGAACCAATGGCCGTCGCCGGCGGCTTCACGATCGACGGC
>NZ_JBOGDD010001212.1:0-2481 GCF_050701675.1 Mycobacterium sp.
CGGCAGCGCCGCGCGCAACGGCCGCGGCTGCCGCATCGTCGAGCGCGTGCAAGGTTTCGGGCTCGGCGCTCGCGGCCCCCAGCGCCATGTGCCGGGCCTTGAGCTCGGGCTGTACCTCAACGGCCGCCAGCGTGCGGTGCATCCGGCGCCGCCGGGCCGGGCCCGCCTGGGTGTAGATACCGCGTGCCAGAAGCGGATGCGCGAACGTCACGCGATTGCCGTCGATCCGCACGATGCCTTCGCGTTCTGGACCTTCGAGCAGTTCCACGACGCGCTCCACCGACACCTTGGTGGCATTCGCCAGGAGGTCGACCGTCGCGTCGATGACGCAGCAGGCCGCGAGCAGCATGTCGCCGACCTCGCCGTCGAAGTGTCCGGTCCGCAGCCTCACCAGCTCGGTCAACGTGCTGGGCAGCACCGAGTCCGCGTTGGTCGATCGGCCATCGACGGCCCGCGCCAGTTCGAGGGCGTAGAAGGGGTTGCCGCCCGAGATCTCGGCGATCCGGACCATCGTCGGCCTCGGGAGCGCCTTCCCGAACCGCTCGAAGATCATCGTGTGCAGCGCGCCAAGGCTCAAGGGCCGCACGCGGAGCCGGCTGATGGCGTCCGGCGCCCTGAGTTGCAACCACGCCGCGGGATCGGGCTCGGAGGCGTGGGCCCGGCCGGTGAGCAGGATTCCGACGCAGCCGGTCAACCTACGCGACGCGAATGCGAGAACGGCCTGGCTGGACACGTCCAACCACTGAGCGTCGTCGATCGCGAGCAGGACGGGCTGCTCGACGGCCAACGCCGAGACGATCGACGCCACCGCCGACGCGGTGACCCGCTGGTCGGTCGGAGGTCCCTCACTGCCACCCCGCAACAGCACCCGGTCGACGGCCACCCGCTGCAGTTCGGGCAGGCCTTCGATGACCTCGGGTTCGACGCTCTCCAGCAGGTCCGCGACCGCCGCATACGACAAGACCGACTCCGCCTCGTCGGCACGCGTCGACAGCACGCGGAATCCGCGATCTCGCGCCAGCGCCACACCCGCGAGCCACAAGGTGGTCTTCCCGATTCCCGGTTCTCCCACGATCACCAGGCCAGACGGTTCGACGCCAGCCGAGGACAGCAGGTCATCGACTGCGTTCCTCTCAACCGAACGACTCACCGTTGCCAATGGCACGTTCCCATCATGGCAGCTAGCAAATACTTTCGCTGCCGCTAGGGCGTTTTGGGCCTTGATCGGATGGCGGAATCGACAGCCTTCACGGTAACCAAATGGTCCATTACCGCGAAAACCCTGCACGCGACCATTCGATTTTGGCAATCGAGTGTCAGAATGAGTCATTCGTCGCGTGCTTCAGCGCGCGGAAAGGACGGCCGAGCCATCATGCGATCGGCGAACACCCACCCGCGGCCGACGGTGCCTGCGCCCGGCTGGGCGCAAACGGCTCGCCGAGGAGGCGAATTTGCCGCTCGTAGGGGCAGTTCCTCACACTGTCGTTACAATGGTCGACGGCGGCCGCATCACGGATGGCGGCAAGTATCCAAGTTGATATCAAACGCCATCAACAGACAGCCGACGTTTTCCGGTGGCGCACGCCCACGCCACCGAAGTCTTGCAAGATCGAAGGGGTGCACGTGGCAGCGACGAAGGTAAGCCCGGACATTGAAGAGCCGGTGAAGCGCACCGTCACCAAGGCCCCCGCGAAGAAGGCTGCAGGGACCAAGGTCGCCAATGGGACTGCGCCCGCCAAGCGGGCCGCCAAGGCCCCCGCCAAGAAGGCCGCCGCGAAGGCTGGACCCAAGGGCCCCGGCAAGAAGGGCGCCGACGGCGCCGATGAACTGGTCGTGACCGACGGTACTGAGGCAGGCGACGACCTCGAAGCCGAGCCGGATGACCTCGAGGCCGACGGTGAGGTCGAACTCGTCGACCTCGAAGCCGAGGTAGAGGACGCCCCCGCCGAAGGCGCGGCCGCTCCTGCAGGGAAGGCCACCAAGGACGGCGCTGAGGAAGCCGCTGGTGACGACGACATCAACGAGCCGTCCGAGAAGGACAAGGCCTCAGGCGATTTCGTGTGGGACGAAGAGGAGTCCGAGGCACTGCGGCAGGCCCGCAAGGATGCCGAGCTCACCGCGTCCGCGGACTCGGTGCGCGCCTACCTCAAGCAGATCGGCAAGGTCGCTCTGCTCAACGCCGAGGAAGAGGTCGAGCTCGCCAAGCGCATCGAGGCAGGCCTGTACGCCACGCAGAAGATGGCCGAGTGGGTCGAGAACGGTGAGAAGCAGTCCACCGCCGTACGCCGCGACTTCCTGTGGATCTGCCGCGACGGCGACCGCGCGAAGAATCACCTGCTGGAGGCCAACCTTCGCCTGGTGGTGTCGCTGGCCAAGCGCTACACCGGTCGCGGCATGGCGTTCCTCGACCTCATCCAGGAAGGCAACCTCGGCCTGATTCGCGCGGTCGAGAAGTTCGACTACACCAAGGGCTACAAGTTC